>JABFSD010001109.1 GCA_013140935.1 Acidobacteriota bacterium | reverse complement strand
GGCATAGAACTCGCCATCCACTACGATGGGTTCGAGCAGCGACGCCATCGTCACAATCTTACCGGCTACCGGATATTCATAAGGCCCTACGATGCTTTGCTGTTTGGTGCGTTTCGGAATCTGGTAATAGTCGCCCGGGCCTTCTTTGTCGTAATCAACCAGCGCCGTTACCTGTACGCCGCCGGAAGCATTCTTTTCCCAGTAAGGCAGAAAGCGTCCGGTCTTGTCGTGGCCGGGCTTGTTGATGAATTCGCTGTCGCGTCCGTCAAAAGCGTTAGGCTCCCAGTTGGTATAAACGCCGATGAATTGCGGATGGCTTTCGTTCACTGATTTGAGCATCGCGTTGACCTGATCGCGCGTGAGTGAAATCGGATTGGTCTTGTTCTTGATTTGTTTGAGCGCTTCACCCGTCGTGCGCGCGGCGATCATGGCCTGTTCGATTTCGGCTTTCACCTTACCGGCTTCCACCGTCGCGATGTAAGTGGCCGTGGCTTTCGCGTTTTCGATAGCCTCGTTGCGCGCGTTGTAGGACGAAAACAACACGAACGCCGTGATCGTGGCGAGCAAAGCCGCGCCCGTCCAGAGCGCGATCTTTTGCTGAATGGTTTTCGGTTGCGGAAACTGCAATTTCATAAAAAGTTCCTCTTGCTCAAAAACAAAAACTCAGAAGCGACAAAGATTCGGCACACACTGCGCCAAAACCGGAAACGACCCGCGCCTGCGGCAAAATGGGTTGGGGATGGTGAAAAGGAAAAGCGTCTTGGGCGACGCCTAAGGCCGTCAGGCGGGATGCGGGATAAAAATAAAATTCGCGCGGCGCTTAGTCACGCAATTCGAGCGCGCGCAGCAAACCTTCGAGATCGAGCAGGCTCAACAGCCCGTCTGCATGCGAGACGTAACCGCGCGTGTGTTGCGCGAGGGCATGATTGGCGACTTGATCCAATTTCTGCATCTGTTCGGGTGCCACGTTGACCACGCCGTAAACACGGTCTACGACCAGACAAGTGGTCAGGTCGCCGGCGTTGGTTTGCGCCACCAGCAGGCTGCTGCCGCGCGGCACCTCGGCGCTCGGCTCACCGAATAAAGCGTTGAGATCAACCAGCGAGAGAATGTCGCCGCGCAAGTTGGTAATGCCCAAAATCCAATCAGGCACGTTCGGCACCGGCGTCAAGTTTTCTAACTCGGCAATCTCGATGATGTGGTCGAGCGGCACGGCGTAACGCAACTCACCCAGGGCGAAGATCAACTGCTTATCCATACCCAGCGCGGGACCCAGCGTGGGTTCCGGCGCGGCTGCCACGGGCGCAGCGGCTACTGCCACAGGCGTCGGCGTGATCTTTTCCCTTACGGACAGAAGCTGTGGCGGCGCGGATTCCGGCCTTTCGGTTTCTGTGCGCAAGCCCCGCGCGCGTTCGAGAAAGGCGCGCTCCGCTGCCAATTGCCCGGTGCGCAATTCGTCGAGCAAGTCTCGCGCACTGATGCCCGGTTGCCCCGGCGTTGATGACGGCGCAACTGGTGCGCTGGGTGCCATCGCTGTCACTGCCAAAGACGTAAGGCTCGCCGCTTCTTGGGAGGCGGGCAATTCGCCCAAGGCATTCGGCAACTGAGGTTGCATCCCCCACGAGGCGAATCCGGCGGGGGGCGTGGTCAAATTATTTCCATCCATAGTGTTCAACTCCGGCACTTCGACACCCAGCGTTTCGGGAAAATGAGCGAAACCTCGGCCTGCCGCGCCAGTCATGCGCCGTCGGCTTCAGTTAATGACCTCACTCACGCCTCTCGCTAAATCAAGCGCGCGATGGTTGCCAGCAATTCGTCTTGATTGCAGGGTTTGATGAGATAAGCATCGGCGCCCTGACGCATGCCCCAGAAACGGTCGCTGGGTTGATCTTTGGTGGTCAGCATAATGACCGGCGTGCTTTTGGTGTCAGGCGAAGTCTTCAAATCGCGGCAAACCTGAAAGCCGTTGCGCCCCGGCAAAATCACGTCGAGCACGATCAGTTCGGGCTTTTCATTGCGCGCCATTTCCGCGCCGTCTTCGCCGTTGGTCGCCGTCAACACGCGGAAGCCATTGTTGAGCAACGCCGTTTTAACGACTTGCATTTGGGTTGGACTATCTTCCACCACCAGAATTGTTCGAGCCATGTTCGTTCTCCTATAGTCTCCCGAAGGAGCAATCGCCAGTAATTAAAGTAATTAAAGTAACTAAAGTTATTTACTTTTTTTGCAGTGTTTCTCGACCGCTTTGAGCAAATCGTTCGGTACGAAAGGTTTGGTTATATAACCTTGTGCGCCGACCAGACGCGCGCGCATCTTGTCGAAAAAGCCGTCGCGCCCGCTGAGCATCACCACCGGTACGGTTTTGGTCGAGGCGTAATTCTTGATGATCTTGCACACCTGATAGCCGTCAGCGCCGGGCAACATAATGTCGAGCAAAATCAAATCGAGTTGGCTTTCGTTGAGTTTGGCGAGGGCTTCCATCATTTCAGAAGCGACCAACACGCGATGGCCGTGTTGTTCGAGCGAAAGCGCCACGAGCTTGCAGACCGTGGGCGAATCATCAATCACCAGAATCGTCTTGGCGTCGGCGGCCAACGCCTGGGTTTGGCGTTGTTGCAAAGCGACGATGAGGTTTTTCAAGCCTTGATCTTCGGGTTGCAACTGGCTGGCGCGCCGCAAGGCGTTCAAGCCCTCGGCCACTTGCCCGCCATTCAGCAACGCCAGTGCGATGTGGTAATGCGCTGCTGCGCTTTCTTCGCGGCCCGACTGTTCGTGATAACGCTTGAGCGCATCCTGCAACACGTTGCGGTCAGCGGCGCTGTTGGCAATCACTGCGTCAAGATCGTTTAACACCAAAATCGAACGGCATTGCGGACAATTCGTCATCTCCATCTGGAACGACGAAAGGCACATCGGACATTGCCACGCCGGTTCGGGCGAACCCACTTTCGCGTAAATCTGATTCAGACAGGTGATGGCTTGTTCGTTATTCGGATTGATCTTGAGAACTTTTTGCAAACAGCGCACGGCATCGGCGGGTTTCTCTACGACTGCCGCTAGCGACAGCCACACCAGTTCGCTGTTCGGATTCAAGGCCGAGGCTTCCATCAACAGCCAGCGCGCGCGCGAACGATTGTCAGCTTTGGCGAGTCGTATGCCTTCGTTCACCAAGGTCTTGTGCAAACTGACGAGCGCCTGTTCGTTTTGCGGATTGATTTCGAGTACGCGGCGCAAATAGCCGATGGCTTCTTCGTCGCTGCCCGCGAACGAAGCCAACCCCAACCAACCGGCTTCGTTGCTGGGATCGCGTTCGACCACCTTCTGCCAAAACGCACGAGCGGAAGTGGCGCTGCCTAAAATGGATTGCCGCTCGGCACCAGCAGCGCACGCAACGGAAGCGGCGAGGTTCGGATCCAACTCTGTAGTCGTAGCAACTGATTTCATTTCATGGGACCTAATTGCATTTGTTTTGGAAAACCAAAACGAGCAGGAATAGTCGCGTGGGAATGTGGTGAGCACGCTTGAACAAACATATGCATATTGCATCTTCACAGCCGCTCTGGCAGCCGCTCTGGCTTCGGCGCGATGGGCCAACCAGTACCACGAATGGGGATGGGCAAGGTTTGCGGAGCGATCTAAACGAGCTAATTGATTAAGGGATGCCGATATTGAAAAGGCGATGGAGTTGCTGCTGTGGTAATCGTGTGACGGCTCTTACCGAACCGGCTGGGATGCGTTTGCCATCACAGCACCGGAGCTTGCGCAATTGCTCAAAGCCCGTGCGTCCCTCTTCCTTCCTTTCACCTTTTTCAGCGCCTTCTTTAACAACGAAGGCCGCCGAAATACCTCTCACCGAGGTTCGCATGCTGCCGTAAGAAAAATCGTAAGTATGAAGTTCGGCAATGCCACGAATCTTGGCTGATGACTCTCAGACCGTCATCAAAGCGCGCGGAGTATAGGGGCACTAATGTGCCATTGCAACAATAATTTTCTCGAAAATCCCTGCATTTATTGAAGATTTTTGCCGTAATACATTGGGCGTTTGCTCACGGGCGGCCTTGTCATAACTCTCGCGTACAAAAAAAGAGGAGCGTAACCGCTCCTCTTTTTCGTGCTAATTACCTCACCGATTACGATGAAGCCGCCGTTATTTTTTCACGCGTTTGCCGATGCAATACAGAAACTTATCTGTGCGCAAAAACAACTGTCCATCAGAAACCGCAATCGTGCTGAGGCAATAACCTGCGTTATCGTTTTCGGCCAGCAGGCTGAATTTCGGCCCGGTTTGAAACACCGACGTGATGCCGTCTTCATTCGTAACGTAAATCTTGCCATCGGCTAACACTGGCGAAGCGCTATAGGTTCCCGCCTTCAACCGCTCCGGCCCGTAAACCACCTGGCCCGTTTTCGCTTCGTGACAATAGAGCGTGCCGTTTTCCCGTATGAGGTAAACGTATTTGCCATCCGTCACCGGTGTAGCTACATCCGGCCCATTGGGCGTCGTCCACGCCACGTGCGTCGCCGACACGTCGCCGCGTCCGCCCGC
>JABFSD010001234.1 GCA_013140935.1 Acidobacteriota bacterium | reverse complement strand
GAATTGAAGGGCTACGGCTTCACGATCTGCGCCACAGTTTCGTGAGCCGATTGGTTGCGGCGGGCGTGCCTGCGCCGATTGCGATGAAGCTGAGTGGTCACAAAACGATGGCGATGTTGAATCGGTACTTAAACCCGGATAAGGATTTTCGACGCCGCGCGGTTGAAGCGTTGGCGGTCTTTTGCCGCAAGGCCGGTGACGAATCGGCGGAGTGAGTTATTCAAGTTCGGCTGGCTACTGTGGGAGTAATTGCCCCACGGGACAAACGCGCATCCTGACGCGCTGCCAGCCGATCACCTTCAGGAAAGGTCAATAGGGAGGCCAGAAGATGTCTGAAGTCAGAACTATCATCGGTGAAATACGCAGGGAATTGCCTGGATTTATGCAGCAAGGAATCGGTGTCGGCGTCACACCTGACTACTTTGAAAATATGCTGGTTCGTATTTTTGAACGGCTGCAAGGCGAGAATTCAACGCCAGAAAAAACGCCGCAAGAAATGGCTGCTTTGGTTTCGGCAAAAGCAGAAAAAAAGTTTGCGATTTTCTTCGAGCAATTGTGCGAGGAGTGGCTTTACCAATTGATCGAGCCAGTTTTGAACGAAGCGAGCCGAGCGTCTATACCGAATATTGCCGGGGGACTCATCGCGGCTCTTAACAAGGAAGCAGAGGACTTTTTGCATTTTTCCAGCAACGTAACCGCAGAAACGGCGGATCATTCCTATGCAGTACGGATGTTTCATCAGCTGGCGGAACGCTACCTTGAGGGACTTCCGCAAAACGCTTGGCCGACTGATGACATTGGAGCGATAGCCCATACTGCTCAAGCGCACTTCGCACTTAGCGTGCATGCGCAAAGCGTTCATAGCATGGCAAAACACTTTTATGACTGCTTAAGTTTTGCCATCAAAGAAGAGCGCCAAAAAAGCGATTTTCCAGCGTTTAATTACGATCAATTTTTTGCCAGCCTCAGACAAAAAGCAGATAGAGATTTGGGCGACTATAAAACCGGTTATGACCCTGAAGGCATATTCAAGTTGACCGAACGTGTTTTTACGAAAGCCTTGTTTCGAGTTCGCGCACTTGAGAGTGAAGTTTTTGACGCAATCAGGGAGTTCGATGAAGCTGTTTTTCGTAAGTGGAAAACGCGCGATGACTTCATAGACAACGTTGCTAAGTATTCGGAAGACACGAGGCGAATTGCAATTGAGAGCCTTGATAGAGATTTGGCCGAGTTACCTGAAAAAACACCTGAAGCCATTGAACATTTTTTAGAACAGAGGCGAGAAGGAATGCTGAATGGGTATGCTCGAACAGTTTTTTCACTGTATCAAGACTTATCTGATCACGGGGTTCGATGCGGAATTGCAGCTACGGTTTTTGCCGCCGCGCACTATAGTGATGCGCATTATCAAGCGATCAGTGGGGCATCTAAAGAAGATGTGCATCGGTTACGCCCCTCCGCCAGCGAATTGAAAGAATCTGTCGCTGCGTATTTTGCTGATTGGCTAACAGAACCACTCATAACAAGAGGCCCAGGCCGATTGCCTTCTTCTCAGAATCAAAAAGATCGTGAGCGTGATGAACTGGAACGTAAAGTCATCGAAACTATTTTGGAGTTATTTGAAGAAGATGAGGAAATCAGCTCAGCAAAAGTCGCTGGTCGGCTCGATATTAAGGGGACGGCGAAGAGTAAAGGTAAGGTTTTATACCAAAGATTAACGGATCGCGGATGCCGAAATTGGAAAGAGTTGAAGCGGGAAGCGGCAACAATTTTCCAGAAAAGAAGTTCCTGATTTTTTCTAGATTTTGCGGTTATTTCGTAAATAGCTCGCAAAGAGGAATTTACGACTACTAAGAAAAAAGAGCGTTGAAAGATCAGCGAAACTAAAGACACTCGCTAACAGCTAAAGCGGGGCTGACCGGACGAAGTTCAGAGAGCGACCAGTCAACCCCAAACCCGACAACTATTATCAGGCTGCCCGCTCCGGCGCGGTGGCCGGGGAGGACTTTGTAATTATGGCAGCAAGACTAAAAGAAAAACAGACCGAGGCCGACGGTAGTTCAGCGGCAGCGCTGATTGCCGGTCTAGAGAAAAAATCAGAAAAACAGACGCGGCAACGCCGCAAACCGGCGCTCGTGCCGACGGCAATCCTACCGGACGCAATCTACGACGAGGATCAAGCAACCTTGGCGACGGGCGTGAGCTACGAGACGAGATACAGGCACGTCCGCGAGGGCAAATTGCGGGTACGGCGTTGTGGCTCGCGCCGCTTTTATTTCGGCGCAGACCTCACGCGCTGGTTGCGCGGCGAATCGCCTGACAGCGCAGAGGGAGGTGAGAGTAATGGGCAAAACTAAAACCCGCCAACACGTTGCGAGCGTGCGGCGGGCTTCGAAAATTACTACGATTGACGCTGCGCAGATTACCACAAAACGCTGTCTCTGCGGTGGAGTTTTTCAGCCCACTACCTCTTTCGTCGTCACCGCGCAGCCCGTCGTCACGATCACGCGCGTCTGTGCTGATTGCGCCGATACGCTCGGCACTGGCTCGTTCGCGGAACGCCTGGCGCGCGCGAATCTACTGCTACGGCGCGTCGCCGAATCGGAGGCCAGACTATGACGGCGTCCACGGCGGCACAGCCGCGCACGATCACACTGGCTGCGGTGCAAGCGCACGCGCACGAACTGTTAGCCGTATCGGCGACAATTAAACACGAGGAAGTTTTTCAACGAATTCTTGACCGGCTTGAACCGATTAACTTTCGGAAAGAAGCGAATCTTGAGAACGATGAGAAGCTGAATCAAAAACACTACGCGGTGGTTGCGGTTGAAAAGATCGTAGCCGCTGCGCAAGCGATCAATGCAGGGATATGCCGCAACCTTGATTTTGTTTACGTTTTCAACGGGCAGTATTGGCGGCAAGTTGAGGCCGATGAACTGGCAAAGTTTCTCGGCGAAGCGGCGGAAAAGTTAGGCGTCGAGCGAATCACCGCACGTTACTTTTTGTTTCGTGATGCGCTGTTAAAACAGTTTCGCGCAACGGCCTATTTGCCGACACCGCGACGGCAAGAAGGCGTGACGCTGTTGAATTGCGCCAATGGGACTTTTGAAATCACAACGACAGGGCAGCGGTTGCGTGAGTTCCGGCGCGCTGACTTCCTAACCTATCAACTTCCGTTTGATTACAACCCGCAAGCTGAATGTCCAAAGTGGAACAAGTTTCTTTTTGAGGTCTTGCCAGATAGTGACAAAGCGCGTGAGAAAATCTGCGCTGAATTCATTGGCTGGTGTTTTACCACTCACCTCAAACACGAAACCGTTTTCTTGCCTTATGGCGGCGGTGCAAATGGCAAGTCGGTATTCTTCGACGTGATGACGGCGTTGCTGGGCGAAAACAACGTCAGCCACTACAGCCTGACCAGCTTGGGGCATGAATACAATCGCGCGAAGCTCGCCAATAAGCTGCTCAATTACGCCTCAGAAATTAGCTCACGCCTTGATTCCGAAGTCTTGAAAAAGCTGGCATCGGGAGAGCCGATTGAAGCCCGCTTGCCATACGGTCAACCCTTCATTCTGACGCAATACGCCAAGCTCGCTTTCAATTGCAACGAGTTGCCGCGTGACGTGGAGTTTACTGAAGCGTACTTCCGCCGCTGGTTGATCGTGCCTTTCGACGTGACGATAGAAAAAGAAAAGCGGAATCCGAACCTTGCCCGCGAAATTATCGCCGAAGAATTGCCTGGCGTTTTCAATTGGGTACTCGAAGGATTGAAGCGATTGCTTGCGCAAGGGAAGTTTACGGAGTGTCAGAAGGTCAAAGACGCACTAGCGAGTTATCGGCGCGAGTCTGATTCAGTCGCTACTTTCCTGGTTGACGAAAAGTGGATTGCGGATCCCAACAGCCGAACCACGCTCGGCAATCTTTATACCGATTACAAATCTTACTGCTCAGACAACGGGTACAAGGCGCTAGGCCGCAACAAATTTGGGAAGCGTCTCGAACTCAACGGAATTGCTCGGCAAGACCAAAACCAGCCGGTCTTTTTCGTTAGAAGGGAGGGATGGTGAGAAAAAAAAAGGTTTCTGAAAACACGAGAAACACGAAAAAGCCGAAGGTGTTTTGTCAGGTATTTCACGAAAGTGACGTTTCGGCTTCGTGTTTCTCGTGTTTCGCGTGTTTCTACAAACCATTTTTTTTCTCAGGCTTATGCTTACGCTAGAAAAATACAAAACGAAATCAACCCGGCATACCTGCCCGTCGTGCGGTCAAAAATACGTCTTTGCACGTTACGTTGACGAAGCTAATGAGTATTTGGCCGACGATGTTGGCCGGTGTAACCGCGAGTCGAAGTGCGGCTTTCACCGGACGCCGAAAGAACATTTCGCTGACAATCCTACTGACCAGTTCAAGCCAGCGAAAAAAATTCGTAACTGCTCACCCCGTCGGTAGTGGTGAGAGGGGGGAGCCAGTGAAGACACTTCTCAAGGCGGTCAAAATATTGCGGCCTTGTTTTTTGAGCGTCGAGATGTAACCGCGAATCCGGCAAAAGGCT
>JABFSD010000252.1 GCA_013140935.1 Acidobacteriota bacterium | reverse complement strand
ATTTCAGAGACTCTGATGAAGGGAGTGAGCTAGGCTCTATTCACACGCACCGTAGGCTGATTAGAGGCCGATGTCAATCACGATGATTATCAAGATGCTTATTCGGAAGGCATTAAGCCAGCTTGCTTTTGAACAATGCGCGCGCATATTCGCGGTTCATCCGCGCAATGTTGTCGAGCGTGATGCCTTTGGGGCAAGCGGCTTCGCACGAACCGGTATTGGTGCAATTGCCGAAACCTTCTTCATCCATCGTGGCGACCATGTTCAGCACGCGGCGTTCGCGTTCGACGTGGCCTTGCGGCAACAAGGCGAGATGCGAAACTTTCGCAGAGACGAACAACATCGCCGAAGCGTTTTTGCACGCTGCGACACAAGCGCCGCAGCCGATGCATTGCGCGGCATCCATCGCTAAATCCGATGCTTCTTTCGGAATCGGCAGCGCGTTGCCGTCCGGCGTACCGCCCGTCGAAACCGAAACATATCCACCCGATTGAATGATGCGATCAAAAGCCGAACGGTCGGTGACTAAATCTTTCAACACCGGAAACGAAGCAGCGCGCCACGGCTCAATTGTGATGGTGTCGCCGTCTTTGAACGAACGCATGTGCAACTGGCAGGTCGTCGTATTGCGCAAGTGTCCGTGCGGTGTGCCGTTAATCGTGAGCGAACACATGCCGCAAATGCCTTCGCGGCAATCGTGGTCAAAGGCGATTTGTTCTTCGCCGTTTTTGATGAGTCCTTCGTTGACGACATCGAGCATTTCGAGAAATGACATATCAGGGCTGATGCCCGTCGCGTTGTATTCCACGAAAGCGCCGGATTGAGTGGCGTTCTTTTGCCGCCATACGCGTAAGGTCAGATTCATCGTCTTGATAGAAAACTAAATATAAGCAAGCGGTGCGCGACCAACGGCCAAGCTAGTCCAGTAACCTCTGGCAGTGTCCAGTTGCCAGATAACCGTTGGCCGCACGCCGCTTGCTATCTCAACTGGGTACGCGCGCGCACCCAATCTATCTATAACTGCGCTGCGACATATGAATTTCTTCATAGACCAGCGGTTCTTTGTGCAACGTCGGAAACTGATCGTTGCCTTTATATTCCCACGCCGCGACATAAGCGTATTGCTCGTCATTGCGTAACGCTTCGCCGTCTTCGGTTTGATACTCTTCGCGGAAGTGTCCGCCGCAGCTTTCTTCGCGTTGCAGCGCGTCATAAGCCAGCAACTCGCCGAACTCTAAGAAATCGGCTACGCGCCCGGCGTGTTCGAGCGCGGGGTTCAGATCGTTGCCATCGCCCAGCACGTTGACGTTTTCCCAAAACTCGCGGCGCAATTCGGGGATGCGTTGCAAGGCGATTTCGAGGCTTTGTTTGGTACGACCCATGCCTACGTTGTCCCACATGATCTTGCCGAGTTCGCGGTGAAAGTCGCTGACGGTGCGCTTGCCTTTGATGTTGAGCAGCGTGTTGATGCGATTGTTTGCGTCTTCGAGCGCCTTCTTGAATTCGGGATGATCGGTTGTGACCTTGCCGCTTTTCCAGCTCGCCATGTATCCACCGATAGTTTGCGGCAAGACGAAATAGCCGTCGGCCAAGCCTTGCATCAATGCACTCGCACCAAGCCGATTTGCGCCGTGATCTGAAAAATTCGCTTCGCCGATCACGAACAAGCCCGCGACGTTGCTCATCAATTCGTAATCAACCCACAGGCCGCCCATCGTGTAATGCACCGCTGGATACATACGCATCGGCTGTTCATAAGCGTTCTCACCGGTGATGCGTTCATACATCTCGAACAGGTTGGCGTAACGCTCTTCGATCTTCTTGCGACCGAGCCGTTTGATCGAATCGGCGAAATCGAGATAGACGCCGCGTCCGCCGGGGCCTACGCCGAGGCCTTTGTCGCAGGCTTCTTTCGCGGCGCGCGAAGCGATGTCGCGCGGCGCAAGGTTGCCGTAACTCGGATATTTGCGTTCGAGATAATAGTCGCGGTCGCCGTCGGGAATGTCTTGCGGACGCCGCGCGTCGCCTGCGGTTTTAGGAACCCATACGCGCCCGTCGTTGCGCAACGATTCAGACATCAGCGTGAGTTTCGACTGATGATCGCCGCTCACCGGAATACACGTCGGATGGATTTGCGTGTAACAAGGGTTCGCAAACAGCGCGCCTTTTTTGTGCGCGCGATAGGTCGCCGTGACGTTGCAACCTTTCGCGTTCGTCGAGAGATAAAACACGTTGCCGTATCCACCTGTAGCCAGCACAACCACATCGGCGCTGTGCGCTTCAATCGCGCCCGTTACGAGGTTGCGCGTAACGATGCCTTTGGCGTGTCCGTCAACGGTGACGACGTCAAGCATCTCGGTGCGCGGATACATCTTGACTGTGCCCAAATGAATCTGCCGACTCAGCGCCTGATAAGCGCCGATCAAAAGCTGTTGCCCGGTTTGCCCGCGTGCATAAAACGTACGCGAAACCTGCGCGCCGCCGAACGAACGATTGTCGAGCAAGCCGCCGTACTCACGCGCGAACGGCACGCCCTGGGCTACGCATTGGTCAATGATGCTGGTTGAGACTTCGGCGAGGCGATGTACGTTGGCTTCGCGCGCGCGAAAGTCTCCGCCCTTGATCGTGTCGTAAAACAACCGATATACGCTGTCGCCGTCGTTGCGATAATTTTTCGCGGCGTTGATGCCGCCTTGCGCGGCGATGCTGTGCGCCCGGCGCGGACTGTCCTGAAAGCAAAAGGCTTTTACGTTGTAACCGAGTTCGCCCAACGTCGCCGCTGCCGAAGCGCCTGCCAGACCGGTGCCGACTACGATCACGTCGAACTTGCGCTTGTTGGCCGGATTGACCAGCTTCATGTCCTGCTTATAGCGCGACCATTTAGAAGGCACTGAGCCGGACGGAATTTTTGAATCAAGTTTGATGCTCATAAAACTTATCGAATCAGTCCGAACAGCACTGCCAACACGATTGCAGTATTTCCTAAAAACAGCAGCAAGCCCGAAGCCTTTGCCAGCTTGTCGAAAACAGCCACCGTCTTTTTGCTGCGCAGCCCCAGCGATTGAAAGAGGCTGCTTACGCCGTGGCTCAGATGCAACATCAGCAAGCCCATTGAAATGATGTAAAACAACGCGGCAATCGGATTGGATAAGCCTTCGATCATCATCCGGCGCACATCGTGAATTCCACCAGCTTCATACGTGAGGAGTTCAGGATTCACCCAACCCAGCGTGAAATGTGCCAAGTGAAAAATGATGAAAGAGAGAATGACCAATCCGCTGACGAGAATCGTGCGCTGTGCCAACGTAGAAGCGACAGGCTTGCCTACCGCGTAATCCATCGGACGCGCTTTCTTGTTCGCCGCCGCTAACTGCAACGCCGCGACGATGTGCAGCGTGACGATGGTCAGTAATCCAAAACGCGCGCCCCACAGAATGACCGGATTCGCCTTGAGCGCGTGAGCGTATTCGTTGATCGCGGTTTCGCCCGCAAAGATTTGCAGGTTGCCCAGCAAATGAATGACGACGAAGCCATACAAGCCCAAGCCCGTGACGGCCATCACGTATTTCTTGCCCAGTGATGATTGCCACAGGCGCAACAACAGCCCTGCGGACGAAGCGGTTGCCAGACTGTCGCCCGATGACGATATTGATGCAGCCATTTCGACTCCTCAAAAATTGACGATGTGTATTGGTTCGGAAAAGTTTGTGTTACTGCTTCTTTACACGCGCCGGAAAATATCAGCCGTGCCGTGATTAGTAAAATGGAAAAACGTAATACGCAGTATCAGTATTGCTTATACGCAAACTTTTGCCGGACGCGCTGGCAGCGTGGTATGGTGCGCCCGCCGAGAGGAAATTATGAGCTACGGAAAAGCGCAACCTTATACCATGCCCAAGGACGATGATTGGTACGTCCTGACAGAGAAAAAAACGCGAGTCTATTATCCCGAATCGGATGGACAGCCTATGGCCGAAACTGACGTACATCGTGATTTGATGATTGAGTTGATCAGTTCGCTCGACCGCCACTTTGCGGCGGAAAAAGATGTTTATGTGTCGGGCAATCTGTTTCTTTATTACCTGCAAGGCGAACCGAGCGCCTGTCTTGCGCCCGATGTATTGTTCGTGCGCGGCATCGCTAAAAAACGGCGACGGACTTACAAACTCTGGCAGGAAAAACGCGCGCCCAACGTCGTCTTTGAAATCTCGTCGCATAAAACCACCAAAGAGGATTTCAGCAAAAAGAAACAGGTTTATGCCCTGCTGGGCGTAGCGGAGTATTACATTTTCGATCCCGAATACGAGCAACAACCGCCACTGCGCGCCTATCGGTTGCGCGGTCGCCAATACCGCGAAGTCAGTATCAAAAACCATCGCATCAAAAGCGAAGAGTTGAATTTAGAGCTTGTAGATACCGGCGTGACTTTGCGCCTTTTCGATCAGCAAACTGGCAAGTACTTGCCGACCAGAGAAGAAGAGTCCGCGTTGCGTAAGGAAGCTGAGGTGCGCGCCAAGCAAGCTGAGACGTTTGCCAAGCAAGCTGAGACGCTTGCCAAGCAAGCAGA
>JABFSD010000513.1 GCA_013140935.1 Acidobacteriota bacterium | reverse complement strand
GCCATGGCGGAGCTTCGGGACGTTACGATAGGTTGAAAGATACGGCTTGGGACTATGCGTTCTTATTGACACAATTCGGCATCCGACAATGACCTCTGGAAGAAAAAGCTGCGGCAGTTCGGGTTACTTGCACGGGGCGAGTTACTCAAGGCAGACGGCGGAAGGCGCGCGGTGACTCCGAAGTCCGCTCCGGCAGGCGCGGAGCCTCCACAAAATTTGGGGTTGCTCCGGCTCCCGCGCCTGCCTACGCTCGCGCATGCTGACACGGCTTCAGGAGAAACGGCCTATTCCTAAAAACGATTTTATGGAGAGCTTCTTACAAAACGACTCGGTGTGCTTTCATATAACAGAATCAAGTTACCTTCTGGTGTAAAAAAATAAGCCGTCTTTTCTTCCTGTAATGAGGAAGGCTGATTGGTAAACAGAAGTCCGTCTTGAGCTTGATATGTAAGCAGCATGATCTTAGTCTCACCAATAAAGTGATTTCTGTAAATTAGTTGGCCGTTTTCTTTGAACTTCATGGACACGATCCCATATTTCTCAATAGCATTAAAATCGGTCGGGTCAATTACCCATTCTCCTAATAATCGCTTTTCAGTATATTTACTCATAGGCTTATCCGATCAATTTTGTCCTGAAAAGCTGTAAAACTAGAAGGATCTGAATCGGTTTCTGATAGTTGCTTCAATCTTTGGAGAGTAAGTTGCAAAGAGTCTATGGGGCCAACAGTTTTGAGAAGAACTGAAAGGTATCTGAGGCGCTGAAACTCCGTTAGCCCTGGCGAATATTCCTTTAGCCATATATCTCTGAGTGCGCTGTCCTCAAGATACTTCTCTACCTGTGGAACTGCTACATGTGTCAAGCAACTTGATAGCTCATTTTTTAGTTCTTCCAAAGAAGTAGCATTGCTTATGACCCACCATTTATCTAAATTCTCAGCTAACAATGCACCGATTCGGCACCTCCAGTGACTATCAGTCAAGTTAGGCGATTCAATTGTCCTTGCCGAAAAGAACTTTTGCAGCGTTCCAGAGATGACAGCCAAGTTAATAGTAAAGACTATTTCGTCTTTACTGGTTTTACTGCTCTTCTGAAAGTTGATGATGCCCCAACTATCTCCTTGTTTCTTGAAGAAGCTCTGCTTTTTTCGACCCCAACCGTGAGAAGCTAATATCGGCGCAACCCAACTATTTAGTATTCTTGCAAATACTTGAGAGGGCGACAAAGAATTTAAAGAATGCAATTTCATCCTTTTCCTTTTCTTATAACTTGCGTAACTAGCTTCCTGACTAATCTAAGATATTTATCTTTAGTGCGTTGAGCAGTGTGATACCGACTTCCTCCTACTTTGGCTTCAACTGCACCCTGTAAAGTGCCACCTTGCCTATCATAAACGTGAATATCGTGTACCCGTGCTCCAAAAGGTGTTTCTACGCGGACTTCAGTTTCAACGTACTTCCCGGCTCGTCTTAATTCATCAGCGACTTCATCGCGAAAAGCGTCTCCTGCCGCTTTATTCGCTTGAACAGACACGCCCATTTCAAGCAAGGTTGGGTCAACATCATCCTCGCTACCGAATGCGATATCTGAAGCATCAAGAAGTAAATCTGCCGTCGCGCCTGCTGGATTGCCTCCATTTTGTGCCAAGTATTTAGCCGCAACGATATATGTTGCAGCAAGCCTGACCCCCACATCTTGAATAACTGGTAAAGTAGGTGCCGGTGGATTATAAGCCCCTCTGTACGTGGTTGTTCCATTAGCATTGAACGTATAAAGATGTCCTGCTTTAAGTCCTGGATGGTTGCTACTTCCAACTACCAATGTTTGACCATTGACAATGCTGTACCCTTTTCCATACAGCCTCTTCAAATCATTGGGATTATGAACATTTGGGTCCCAAAACGTATTTCCGCTAGATCCACGTATCCAATCAAGTCCTGTTGGGTCTGTATATTTCAGCGGATTATTAATTACATAAGAATATCGATTCCATGACTGTGGTACTAAACGTCTAGCACTTCCAATAAACGAATCCGGGCTAGTGAACCGTCCTTGAACACTAGAGAAGTATCTTGCTTCAGCAAAATCCAGCCCGGTTTCATCATCTCGCTCATAGGTGCCAAATTTCTGACGTGATCCAGCAGTGGTGTATCCATACCCCATTGTTCCGCGTTGCCCACCAAACAACTCCTCACCGAACGGCGCATAATCATGCCGACGCGTGGTTGCCAAAGAACCGGTACTGCCGACCTCCATCCGCGTTGAACCCAAATGATCTGTTACCAGCCATTTGAACTTTTGATTGGGATCAGTTTCGGTGGAGTCGCTCACTACTAACAACTGCCCGCCTCGATAGCCGTATTCTTTTGTTGGGCTGGCTGGCGCAGGACAAGTCACACCGTCAAACTGACCGGCAAGATTGTACTCGGCTTTGAGTTCTCCTTCAAAACCGTAAACCTGCCAGGTTTCCTGCCCACCGATGACGCGGCGCACGCGCTTGCCGCCAGCGTCATAAAAATAATAGGAGTTGTTGGTAGAAGGAATGTAATAGCGCGTCATACGGTTTTCGTTATCGTAATAAGCCGTATGCGTGGCTCCTGGCACGAAAAGTTTCCTCAAATTGCCGCTGTTGGTGTAATCACTGGAAAGCAAATTGTAGCCGTTGACCGAGCTAATGCGGTTGGTATTGGGATTGATGGTAATCGCTTGCGGAGTAGGAAGCCCGCTGCTCCCCGCCGTAGTTTCAGTCACGGTTTGATTGGTGCGATTGCCCCAGCGGTCATATTCAAAGGTTTGTTTGAAATACTCCGTCAGCGTTGATGGGCTGGCAACACTTTTGCCGCTTTCGGTGAAACGGAAAAGCCGGTTCAGGGCATCGTATTCATATTTATCCTGATGCATTACCCAATTCCCTGAGTTATCGGTTTTCTTCGCCCAGCTATCCACCGCCAACACGTTTCCGTTGTTGTTTGCACTGTCAGCCGTTCCTGGCCCGTATTGATAATTAAGCCAGCCGTGCGTCCAGGTGTTGTCGGTGGGGCTGGGCGAGTCACTTACTTTCAAGTCGCACAGTTGATAGCGCAAGTTATACTTACGTTTGTGATAAAGCGGCGTGGTCGTGCCGAATACCTCGCAAGTCATCTGGTTCGCTTCATTATAAATTGTGCCGGTCGCATAATTTCGCTGATTTCCGTCACCCAGATTTCCGGTAAAGCTATTGCCCCGGCCAGCCACGTCGTAGCCATAACTAACTACGCGCCCGGAAGGATAAGTTTCAGAAGTTATCATGCCTGCCGCGTTGTAGGTGCGCGACATGGTGTAATCCTTCCAGGTGGTAGGCACATTCGGGGCGCTGAACATCATAAAGCCTTGCGACTTCGCGGTTGGCCTGCCCAACGCGTCATATGCTGAAACTGCCTCTTTATGCCAATACGGCTTATAATTCGGAGAGTCGGCAGTCGAATACCAACGAGTGCTTTTATTTATCGCAGTAGCGAACCGGCCTTTTCCATTCGTGGCCGTGTCATAAGTGAAATCTGTGTCAGCCGAACCGTTGTTGTAGTTATTGTAGCGAACGGTAAGAGGCCGGTTCAGCGCGTCATAGGCGTAAGTCGTCACTCTGGCGTCAGCGTCGCTGCGCGTCAGCAAATTTCCATTGCTGTCGTAAGTGTAACCCATCGTCCAAATGGAATTGCCAGCGGGATCAGTCCAGGCAAAGCCGCAACTGAAGCTCTGTTCCGGGTTATTGACGGCCACTAAACGGGAAAGCGAATCATAGGCAAAAAGCCGCGGAGGTTGCGCACCTTGCGTGACCTTCACCAAATTATTCAAAACGTCGTATTGATAATTCGTTATATATTCGCCGGTTCCTCCGCCGGGATTTTCGGTAACTGCGGTTAAATGCCCCAGCGCGTTGGTAACGCTGCGACGTGATTTCCCGGCTTGGTCTGTTACGGTAACCTGATTGCCGGCATAGGCCGTGTTCACCGCCGCATTATCCGGGGTCATGACTTGTATGACGCGGCTCAGCGAATCATAAAAAGTATAATTCCATCGGGTTAATGAGGGCAGGTTCCCAGTTGGGGAGCTCTCACGAAACGGGCTGGTCGTGCGATAAGCCCGCCCCATGGCATCATATTGAGTTTCCTTAATCGTCCAAATCTGTGCGATGGGAGCAACCGTCGTCATACCTTCATAATTCGCCGTGCGGCAGGTGCGCCCCAATCCGTCATAGATGGCAACGGCTTTCAATCCATTGCTGTTATCGCTCTCTAAATAGGCGGTTTTGTCGCTGATCGTGGTAACTGAGCGCCCAGGATTGCCGTTCGCATCAGGGTTTTTGCTGTCGTTATAAATAAACCGCGTCTGACTAGCGGCACTCGTGCTGAGAGCGCTGGTGCTTTTGGTCGGGCGATCCAGCGAGTCACTAAAATAGGTATTCGACGAGTGTGTCCCAGCAAACTAACGGTGAATTCTGACAACTCCCAATGTTTCAGCAGTTTAGCTGAATTTTGAAGAGTTGGCTTTCCGCGTTACTGGTGATGCCTCTATGATGTGGTGAACGAAACCTT
>JABFSD010001024.1 GCA_013140935.1 Acidobacteriota bacterium | reverse complement strand
CGTCATCGCTAATGCGTTCGAACTGATCGGCGATGGAAAGCGCGCCCGACAGTGAACCGACTGTGACATCGGGCGTAGGCTCGACTTCAAACATTTCAGCGCGCATCTGCGCCTCGATGCGTTCCTGCATCAAGGCATCTTTGAGCGAATCACCCGCCGTCGGCGTCCAGTCGTCATCGGCGATGCGTTCATAAGGATTGTGATGCACGATGACAACGGGTTCGGCTGCTGGTTCAGCTTCTGTTTCAGTAGGCGCTTCCGCGACTTCTTCACTCGCTTCTTCTACCGGACGACGACGACGACGACGACGACGCGGGGCGGCGTCTTCCGCTTCTGCGGCTTCTGCGTCAAGCGCTTCAGCGGCTTCAATCGCTTCGTTGACTTCGGCGGTTTCGGCTTCGTCAAGCGCCGGAACGCCGTCTATCCCGGTTAAGAACGCCAGCGCTTCGGCTTCTTCTTCGGGCGTAACGTCATGCGTAAAGGGGCGCGGCGCTTCTTCGGTCACGCGCAGACGGTCACGACGACGATTGCGCGGATCGCGGTCACGGCGACGGCGGCGCGGCTCGTCTTCCTCCTTGACGACTTTAAGAACCGCTTCGCCGTCACCCGTAATAATTGCCGCGCCGGAAGTGAGCATTTCATCACCGGGGGCAGGTTCGAGTTCGGGTTCCTCCGCCAGGTCTTCAAAGTGACTGATGGCGGCGGCGGCGAGTTCGGCTTCCTGATCTTCATCCAGCATGGGCAGCATGGGTTCAAGCCCGGGCGCTTCATCGCGGCGGCCTCTACGATCCCGACGATCCCGATCCCGGCGATCACCCCGATCATTGCGATCATTCCGTTCATTGCGGTCATTCCGCTCATTGCGATCATTCCGTTCAGGCGAATCACTGCGCTCCTGACGCGCGGGCGGAGTTTGCACCACGTCAACTTCTTCTTCCATCTCTTCGTCGAAAAAGTCAGAGACGTAAAGGAAAGTGTCGCGTTCGAGGCCGATGTCAACGAAAGCGGATTGCATGCCGGGCAATACTTTCATCACGCGGCCTTTGTATATGTTGCCGACGATCCCCTGGTTTTCGTCGCCGCGTTCGACATAAAACTCGGTGACGACGTCGTCTTCGATGACGGCGATTTTCTTTTCGCGTCCGTTGACGCTAACGATCAATTCTTTCGACATTCAGTATGCTCCTGTCGGTGTGTAGCTCTAACGCCCAACTGCTGCATTAAAGCTGTTGCGTTAAAACTGCGGTATCGTTATGAGTTGACTGACAAGAGCAAGCGGCGTGCGTCAGGAAAAGCGTAGCTGATGTGGCTGAATTGAGAAGCGAATCACCGTGCGCCGAAACCTGTCGAGGCGGTCGAAGAAAGCAATGCACTGCGCCCTGTAAGAAAGGCAGTTAGGCAGTCATCGTTCTGTTCAAACTCGTTCGGGGCAAAAGCGCAAATGGATAAAGCCGAAACTTTAGTTTCAGCGTCAATTCGTTTTGGTGATCTGTGAATGAAGCCGATGCGCGACGGCGTTCGCTCAACGCAACTCATCGAGCAGACGGTGGAACAAGATGGCATCTTGTTCCACAACTCAAACGAGTTCGCTCTATGCAAGTGCGGCGAACGCAAGCGATACGCGCTGCGGTTCATTCCACCCTAATTCCCAAAAACCTTTTCCCACCAAAGGCCGAGAGGCCCTTAGCAAACTGCTTGTGAACTTGTCAGCGTGAAGGCGAGGTGAACGACGCGCGTGCCCGTGAGTGAGCACAGCAACTTTCATCCGCCTGGCTAACCGGCGCGCACGAACTTGCGTGTGCGCCCTTCGTGTTAAGAGAACTCATTGCGTCAATGCTTCGGACTGGTAGCGCGGGTTAGTAACCCGCGCTACGCAAGTGCGCTAACCGTTTACGAAGCGGCGCAACCTGACATTCATCGCCAGTCCCAGCCCGAAAAACGTAGCCAAGATTGACGAACGACCGAAACTCATCAGCGGTAGCGGGATACCCATAATCGGCAACAGTCTTGCGACCATGCCGACACTGACTACGACGTGATAGAACAGCAGCGCGGCGTAACCCGTCACGAGCAAAAGCCCCGTGCGGTCGCGCGCCTGGCGGGCGGTTTGCAAGAGCCGCAGCAGCAAAAACAGATATGCCGCCATCAGCAATACACTGCCCGCAAATCCCGTCTCCTCGCCCGCTACGGCAAAGATGAAATCGGTGTGTACTTCAGGAACGAAGCCTAACGCTCCCTGAGTTCCCTTGCCGAAACCACGACCCGTCAATCCGCCGGAACCGACGGCAATCTCGGATTGCACGTTCTGATGACAAACTTTGTCATTCCCCAGCTCCGGCCAAAAAACGCATCGTATGCGTTGTGCCTTGTAATCCTTGCTCGCCTTGACGGACGGAATCGCCACCACGACGGCCAGTAACAAGGCACACGCCACCGTTGCCATCCACGTCCAGCGAACTCCGCACAGGAAGAGGACGGCAACGAAAAAAGACGTGAAACTGAGCGCGCTGCCCGTGTCGTTTTCCAGATACACGAGCAATGTCGGCGCGAGCCAGATCGCACTGGCCGTACCGACCGTCCGCACGCTCGGCGGACGTTCACGCACGTCGGAAAGATAGCGCACCAGCATCAGCAACGTGAACATCTTGGCGAATTCAGACGGCTGAAACTGGAGTCTGCCCACCTTAAACCAACTCTGGTTTCCGTTGACGGTGTGTCCGAACCACGGCGTCAGCACCAAAAATAAAAAGACGATGCCAAGCGCGTAAAGGTAAGGAGCCAACCCGACGATGATGCGGTAATCCCGCGCCATCACGAGTCCCATCACGATCAATCCGACGGCCATCCCCCAAAGCTGATTGCGCCACGCACCCGCATAGAGCGGTTTTTCCTGCGTCGCGCTATAGATTTCGAGTACGCCGAACAACGACACCACCAGAATGGTCAGCATCATCGGCCAATCGAAATCCTTAATCGTCTTTTGGGAAAACCTTAACATCTCTTCACAGGTAGCACAGACTTCAGTCCGTGGACGTAGCGTGGACTTTAGTCCGCGCGGGTTTGCCGACGCGCGGACTAAAGTCCACGCTACGTCCACAGACTGAAGTCTGTGCTACTTCTTCGCTACTTCCGTTTTCGCCGCTGGCAACAGTTCTTTATGCTCGCGGCGGACGTAGTCTTCATAAATGCCTTTGGCGCGCGGGGCCGACTGCTTGCCGCCGAAGCCGGCGTTTTCGGTCAGAATGACCAGCGCCAGTTCGGGCTTGTCGCGCGGCGCAAACGAGATGAACCAAGCGTTATCTCGCGTCTCTTTCGTAGCGCGCTCGTTCGAGACGACCTGCGCCGTGCCCGTCTTGCCGCATACGTCGAAACCTTTTACCTGCGCGCCTCCGCCCGTACCTCCGGCGTTGACCGCTTGCCACATGCCTTGTTTGACGATGTGGTGAATGGTTTCGCCCATCGGCACGGTGTAAACATTTTTATCCTGATAACTGAACTCGGCTTGCGGTTCGTCTTTGCGATTGATTCCCTTGCCTGCTTTGCGCAGCAGGTGCGGCGTATACATCGTGCCGCCGTTCGCCAACCCTACGACATAACGTCCCAACTGAATCGGCGTGATCGCATTCTGCCCCTGCCCGAACGCCGAAGCCGCCATGTCGTATTCGGTAAAGCGCGATTCCAATCGCAGATTTTTTTCTTCGTCCGGCGTCAATTTGTTTTCAGCGATGGCCTCAGTCACGCACTTTTCTTTCGCTTCGCCTTCCAGCCCTTGCGCGGCACAACGACGGCGAACCATTCCTTTCACCAGACCTTTCGCATAAGCCTCTTTCTGAGCGCGAATCGGTAACGTGCCACGCTTCTCTTGCGGCAAATCAATTCCGGTGAGTTGTCCGAAGCGAAAGATGTCAATCCACTTTTCAAATCGCTCGACGCCCATCTTCAAGCCAAGCCGGTAAAAATATCCGTCCGCCGATTCCCGAATCGCCGGAATGATTTCGGGATAGCCCATGTGCGACATCGAATTCATGAAGTAATTGCCCAACTGAATGCCGCCGTCCTGAATCTTGGAATCTTCGGGCGTAATCACGCCTTCGTTGAGCGCCGCAATCGTCGTGAACAGCTTCCACGTAGAGCCGGGCGCGAACGTCCCCTGAATCACGCGGTTATAAAGCGGACGATCAGGATCACCGACCAACTCACGAATTTCTTCCTTGCCTTCGTCGGTTTTGGAACGTTGCGAAAACACATTCGGATCGAAATTCGGATGGCTGACCATCGCGCGGACTTCGCCGTTGTTGGGATCGAGTACGACAATGGCGCCGCGATTCGAGGGCATCGTCGTCGTTTGCTCTTCAGCGGCCAGTTGAATCTCCAGATCAAGCGTCGTGTGAAGGTCGCGCCCCTGCACCGGATTTTCGCGTTCGATCTCGCGGATGATGCGTCCGTTGCTGTCTACGATCACGCGACGATAACCGTCGCGTCCGCTCAATACGTCGTTGTAAGTGAATTCGAGGCCCGACTTGCCGACGAGATCGCCGAGCTTGAAGCCTTTGTCTGTGTGGTATTGGCTCT
>JABFSD010000361.1 GCA_013140935.1 Acidobacteriota bacterium | reverse complement strand
TGAGCGCGTTGAGCTTGTCGGCGTTGCGTCCGGTGATGAGCAAGTGCGCGCCTTCGCGGGCAAAGGCGCGCGCGATGCCTGCGCCGATGCCGCCAGTCGCGCCGGTGATGAATGCGATTTTGTTTTGGAGTTTTTGCATGGGTGTGTTTTTGAATTGGTTCAATTCGGAAGTTCGTCTCACCGCAGAGTTGCGCGGAGTTTTGCGCAGAGTTTCACAGAGAGGAATGCGGAAGAGAGTCTTCTTTTATTTTTTGTCATTTGCATGCAAGGAGTTACTTCGGTTGCGAAAGAAAATAGAAAAAATCTCCCTTCCGAATCCTCCTCTGCGCGACTCTGCGAGAAACTCTGCGCAACTCTGCGGTGAAAACACACTTCCAATCAAGACCGATTCATCGCTTACGCTTACCATAGCGTGGTTTATGTTGCGCTGGTTTTGACGACGGCATCACGCGCGCTTTGCCCTGATGCCCAATCAATGAAAAGTCTACGAGATGCCGATCAACATTGACCTTATCCACGCGCACTCGCACGCGATCGCCTAAATGAAAACGTTTTCCTGCGCGTCCCACCAGCGCGTGAATGCGTTCGTCGTAACGATAAAAATCATCAATCAGCGTTTGCACGGCAACGAGGCCTTCGATGAATACGTCGTCGAGTTCAACATAAAAGCCGAAGTCTTTCACGTTGATGATCGTGCCGTCATATTCTTCGCCGATGCGTTCGTTCATGAATTTGGCTTTGCGCCAATCGTCAATTTCGTGTTCGGCGGCATCGGCGGCGCGTTCGCGTTCGCTGGATTCTTCGGCCATCACCTGTAAGTCGGCGAAGGCGAGCGGTGGCTGGCCTTTGAAAGAAACGGTCGCGCTGGTTTGCGCGCCGCGTTTGAGCATACCCCGCAACGTGCGATGCACCAGCAAGTCAGGGTAACGCCGAATGGGTGAAGTGAAATGCGTATATGTCGCCGACGCCAAGCCGAAATGCCCCGCATCGCCCTTAATCGAAGCCGCATAACGCGCGCGTTGCAACGAACGCAACATCGCGTAAGCCAATACTTTCTCTTCGGGCTTGCCGGACAACTCTTGCGACAACACTTGATAGTCGTGCGACGTGACTTCGCTGAACGGAAAGCCGTAACCGAACGAATGCGCGAGTTCGGCAAATTCGATCACGCGCTGCGGGTCGGGGTCTTCGTGAATGCGATAGACGGCGGGCATGGCGAGGCGCGCGAAATGTCCGGCAACGGTTTCATTGGCGAGCAACATGAACTCTTCGATCAAACGATGGGCGATGTTGCGGTCGGCTTTGTGAATGCCGGCGATGCGGCCTTCATCGTCAAAATTGAAGACGGCTTCGGGCAAATTGAAATCAATCGCGCCGCGTTCGTTGCGCATCTTGATGAGGATGCGCGCCAACTCTTCCATCTTTTTGAACAAGCCTAACTGCGGCGCATAACGCGCGGTCAACGCTTCGTCTTCACCCTGCAAAACTTTGTTCACGTTCGTGTAAGTCATACGCTCAGCACTGCGAATGACCGACTCGCACAACTCGTAATTCACGACGCGACCGCGTGCATCCACTTCCATCAGTGCGGTCATCGTCAGGCGATCTACGTTTGGATTAAGCGAACAGATACCGTTCGACAGGCGTTCGGGCAACATCGGAATCGCGCGTTCGGGAAAGTAAACCGACGTACCGCGCAAGCGCGCTTCGTGGTCGAGCGCCGTGCCCACGCGCACGTAATGGCTCACGTCCGCAATGTGTACGCCCAATTCAAAATTGCCGTTATCGAGTTTGCGCAAGCTGATGGCATCGTCAAAATCGCGCGCGGTCTCTCCATCAATCGTCACCGTCGGCACGTTGCGAAAGTCGCGTCGACCCGCGCAATCGGCTTCGCTCACCGTCTCGTTATAGCTTTTCGCTTCGGCCAACACTTCGTCGGGGAAGATGTGCGGCAGGTCGTGTTTGTGAATGACGATGTTGATGTCCATCCCCATCTCGTCGCTGTTGGCTCCAAGGGCTTCGACGATGTGGCCTTGCGGATGGCGCTGAAAGCCGGGGTAGCTCGTGATTTCGACAATCACGATATGGCCGTCATTGAGTTCTTTCCCCTCCGTCGTCGTCAGATCAATGTCGTGCAAAAACTTTTCGTCGAGCGACTCGACCCATGCATCGCGCCAGCCGCGGAGTCCGAAGTGCAGCCGCCCGATGATGCGCAATACGCCGCGCTTGACGATCATTTCTACGCGAGCGTCGCGTTCGTTTTGCGCATTGGGACGCGACACTGAAGCGATCACGCGGTCGCCATCAAACGCGCCACCGACTTCTTCCAATTCGACACGCATACGTCCCAGCTTGCGGACGGCTGCATCGTCAGGAATGAAATGGATCGTCTTGCGCCGCCGCTGCCTGATCACGCCAATCAACGCGCGCTGCTGTTGCGCGATGACGAATTCCTGCCCGTGACGGCGCAACAAACCGAGGCTCGCCAGGCGATTGAGCGTGCCGGTCAACGATTTGATTTCAGCGCGATTGAGTTCGAGCAAATCGCCGAGGTCGTGCGGCGACAAGCCTTCGGGTGACTGGCGCAATTCTTCGAGGACGGATTCGAGATCAATGACAGCGTTAGCGACGCTGATTTGGTGTCTGCGACTCATAGGCAGGCAGGATAAGCGGCAGCGCCGAGTTAGGCCAACCAATCTGGGTACCTATACGCGGTTGAGTTTGTGCGATTTCAGCGGCCTTTAGCGCCGCTCCACTGGCGGACGGGGAACCGGTAACGGCACATAGTCGCGCTCCAGAATCATCCATTCCTGCAAGGCGGCTTTGAGTTCCTGTTCGATGGCGTCGTGTTCTTTGCTGCCAATCAGGTTGGTGAATTCGTTGGGGTCGCTTTCCAGATCGAACAACTCGAACATCGGGCGCGTCGGCGAAAACAACAGCCGCGAATGCAGCGGCGAGAGTTTGCCGTCCTTGTTCATCTGTTGCAGTTCTTTCCAAAAAGGCTCGTTGTTGAAATCCACCGGTTGATAGGGCAGTTGCCACAGCGCGGTGTAAACCAGTTTGTAGCGTTGCCCGATGATGACGCGCGCCAGATCGAAAGGCTGTGTGCCGGTCGGCAAGCCGCCCCCGTGCGAGCCGCGTTCGGCAAAAACGTAGCGGCGCTCGGTGTAAGCCTCGCCGCGCAACAGTTTCAGGAAGCTGCGTCCGGTCATTTCGGGCAGCGGCTTCAGGCCGCAGGCTTCGAGGAAGGTGGGCGCGAAATCTTCGCCGGAGATCAACTCTTTGCGCACCGTGCCGGCTTTGACTTTGCCGGGCCAGCGCACGAGCAGCGGCACGTGTACGCCATATTCGTAAAGCGTGCCTTTGCCGCGAAACTGCGAAGCGCCGTTGTCGCCCGCGAAAACGACAAGGGTATTTTCGGCCAGTCCGCGCTTGTCCAGTTCGGCCAGCACTTGAGCAAAGAAACCATCGAAGCGCGCAATCTCGTCGTAATAGCGTGCGAAATCTTCGCGCACGCTGGGCGTGTCGGGGTAATGCGCGGGCAGCTTGATTTTATTGGGGTCGTGCGGCGCGGCGATGGCGTTGGCATCGAGCGGGCGGTGCGGGTCGCTCGAACAGAGTTGCAACGCGAAAGGCTTGCCCTTCGCCAAGTCGAGAAACTCGCGGTATTGCGCGAGCGCTTCGGCGGGCGCGCCGCCGACTTAGACGTAATCGAGCCGCCGCGCAAAGGTCTTCAATTGATATTTGTCGAAGATGGCCTGCGAAGCGGGTGCCAGTACGCCGCCATCCAGATGATAAGAGCGGCCCGCGACGCCGGTGTAATAACCGCTGGCGCGCAACGGTTCGAGCCAGGTTTTGATGTCCAGCGGCAGCGGCGCGGAAAAGCGCGTCATATCAATCGCGACGGGCGAACGTCCGGTCATGAAGGCTGCGCGCGAAGGCACGCATTGCGGCGCTGAGACATACATTCGGTCAAAGCGCATCCCGGTTTTGGCGAAGGCGTCCAGGTTGGGCGTCTTGATGTCGGGATTGCCGTAAGCGCCGAGGTGCGGCACGCTGTGATCGTCCGTGAGAATCAGCAAGACGTTCGGACGCGCCGCTTGGGCCTGCAACCCCACCGGCAGCGCCAGCAGCCAGACGAAGATAAAACACATGTGTTTGAGCGTCATTATCAGAGCCTCCTCAATCGTTCTTAAAAATTATTTCAGTGACGTTGCGCTCTGGGTGAGCGCACGCTTGTTCTTCTGCCAGTCCGCGTTCGGCAGCGCGTCCCAGACACGCAGGTTGCGGAAGCTGGCGCTGCGCGTGGTTCCGAAGTTGAGCACGCCTTTGGCGATGCCGATGAGGGGATGCGCGCCCAGTACGGGATTTTGCCCATCGAGCGTAGCCAGCATTTCCTCGCCGCGCACTTCGATCAGCACCGTGTGCCATTCGCCGGGTTCGAGCGCGGCGTCGCGCTTGCCCAGGATAATTTCCTTGTCATCCACGAGCGTGCCGTTGACGGTGCGGCCTTTCGTGGGTTCCTTCTTGACGGAGAAGCCGCCCTGGCGCAGGCGCACCGAGGCGATGTGGC
>JABFSD010000808.1 GCA_013140935.1 Acidobacteriota bacterium | reverse complement strand
TCATCAATCCGACGCTTGAATCCGTCACCGAAGCCAAAGTTACGACTTCGGCTTATGACGCAGAGTTCGGCGCGAACGCGGGCGTCGTCAGTTCGCAAACCAAATCAGGGACGAACGATTTACACTTTTCGGCTTTTGAATTTCTGCGCAACGATCATTTCAATGCGCGCAATCCGTTCACGCAATTCAATCCGATTCGCGGCACGAACAATCGCTACATTCCCGTGACGCAAATCAATCAATTCGGCGGATCGGCCAGCGGCAAGATCATTCCGAACAAACTGTTTTGGTTCGGCGATTATCAAGGCACGCGGCGCAACATCGGCGGCAGCGTTATTACGCGCGTACCAACGGCGGCTGAACGCGCGGGCGATTTCACGGCGGCGGGCTTGCCGAACATCTTCGATCCGGCGGGCAACGCGGCTCCGGCAGCGCGCACGCAGTTTCAATTGAACGGCAGGAATAATGTCATTCCGACCAATCGCCTTTCGCCTCTCGCGGTGGCCTTGCTGAACAAATACATTCCGTTGCCCAACTTCACTCCGGCTTCGGCTGACCAGCCGAACTATGTCGGCTCAGGGACGGCGAATTTCAACGAAGGCCTCACCAATACGCGGTGGGATTATTACGTCAGCGAAAAAGTACACGCCTTTGGCCGCTACAGCTTCGCTGATTACTCGCTGACTTCGCCGGGCGTTTACGGCAGTCTGGCAGGCGGCGTAGGTTTCCAACCAGGCTCGACCTTTGCGGGCGAATCGAAAACACGCAATCAAAGCGTTGCGGCGGGCTTTGACTATACGGTGAGCGACAAGTGGTTGACCGACTTCCGTTTCGGCTTCTTCCGCTATCGCGTGAACGTTGATCCGGGCCAGTCGCAGACGACTCCGGCGAAAGACAACAGTATTCCGGGTTTGAATAACGACTCGTTCACGGGCGGCATGCCCTTCTTTAACATCAACGGCGTAGGCGCACTCGCCTTTGGCTATGCGTTGGGCGTGAATGCTTGTAACTGTCCGTTGCGCCAGAACGAACGGCAGCTTCAGTTCGTCAATAACTGGACGAACCTGAACGGCAATCACACGATCAAGTTCGGCGCAGACATTCGTCGCGCGGCGAATTTGCGTATTCCCTCTGACCGTCATCGTTCGGGCGAATTGAATTTCGACGCGGCGCGCACGCAAGGCGCAGCGGGCGGCGGCACGGGCTTGGCCTCGTTCCTGCTCGGTGAAGTCAGCCGTTTTGAACGTTATGTCAGCACGATCACTGATGCTGAAGAGCGCCAGAACCGCTGGTTCTTCTACGGTCAGGATACGTGGAAGGTGAACAAGAAACTCACCTTGAATTACGGCATGCGTTGGGAAATTTATCGCCCGCAAACGGTGACGGGCGCGGGCAAAGGCGGATTCGTTGACGTAAACACGGGCGAGGTTTTGATTGCCGGTTCGTCAGGCGTAGGTCTTGATCTCAACCAACAAGGTACGTTCAAGAACATCTCGCCGCGCTTCGGTTTGGCTTATCGCCTGACCGATAAAACCGTCATTCGCATGGGTTACGGACGCGGCTTCGACATCGGCGTCTTCGGTTCGGTGTTCGGCCACAACGTAACGCAAAATCTGCCAGTGCTGGGCATTCAATCATTGCAACCGGCGCAAAACTATTTGTCGGTCTTTTCGTTGGCACAAGGGCCGACGGCGCTCGATCCGGCGACGATTCTGAACAATCAACCCAAAGGCCCGAATGGCCGCCCGATTCTGCCCAACGGCGTGACGGCGTTCATCTTGCCGCAAACCTTGCGGCTCCCTACCAGCGATCAATGGAATCTCACCATTCAACGCCAGCTGCCGGGTGAAATTTCGGTTGAGGCTTCTTACGTCGGAACCAAAGGCACGCACGTATTCGCAGGCAACGGCGGCGATTACAATTTCAATGAGGCAACGGTGCAGGGTTTCGTTGACGCGAACGGCAGACGCGGCTTGTCGCTCAATCAACGCAAGCTCTATTTCCAGAAATTCGGCTGGTCGCAAAACTTCCGTTACTACGGTTCTGACGCGAGCAGCAATTATCACGGCGCGCAATTCAAGGCCGAACGCCGCTTCTCAAAAGGCGTCTCGGTGTTGAGCCATTACACTTGGTCGCGTGCCTTCGGTTATACGGGCACCTATTACAACATCGACGCGACGCAGGCTTACGGCCCGAACGACAACACACGCACGCATGTCTTCCTGTTGGCGGGTGTGTTCGAGTTGCCTTTCGGCAAAGGCAAGAAGTTGCTGGGCGATGCGCCCAAAGCAGTCAATGCCGTGTTGGGCGGCTGGCAGATGAATACGGTGTGGCAGTTGCAAAGCGGTTTGCCGTTCACGCCGTCTTATCGTGATTGCAACGCCGAACGCGACACGGGCTGGTGCCGCCCCAATCTCGTAGGCGATTATCGGTTGGATAATCCGACGCGCGATCAGTGGTTCCGCACCGCTGCGGCTCCGTTGCAAAACGGCGCTTCGCCGAATCCCAGCGACCCGACGGTGATCTTCCGCGCCGCCGGTCCGGCAGACGGCCCCTGGCAACGCCCCGCCACCGGCACCTTCGGCAACATAGGCCGCAACCGGTTGGAAGGCCCTGGACTCTCGAATGTGGACGTGTCCTTCTTCAAGAACTTCCAGATCACCGAACGCGTCAAAGCGCAATTCCGCGCCGAGTCGTTCAACTTCGCTAACCACATCAACCTCGCCAACCCCGGAGTCGGCGGCAACGGCGCGTGCGTTGATTGCCCAGGCATCGCAGGCCGCATCACCAGCATGCTGCAATCGGCGACACCGCGGCAGTGGCAGTTCGCGCTGCGACTGGAATACTGATTTGGTGGTTAAGTTAAAACCCTTTTCTACTTAGTCGGACTCGATGATGGGAGTTATAGGTGCGATGGGAAAGATGGGAGTGAATGATCTCCCATTTCTCCTATCACTCCCGTAGCTCCCATCATTGTGTTCGCGTTCCTGTTATTTTTGAGTGAAAACAATGTCAATGTCTCAAGCAGTTAAATTGGCTGTGCCACCTTCGACGGTGGTTGATCCGATTCATAAAAGCGATAGCGTCAAGTCTGGCGTGTTGTTCAAATACGCCGAGGTGAAACCTGCGGATCAAAACGGATTCCGCGAACGCTTCACCGCCGCGCCCGCCAACTTGAATTGGCTGAGTTGTGCTGAATATGAATTAACCGAAGGCGCGACATCCAACACGCTCGCGCACGCCGCCGACGAAAGCCTGTTGTTTATGTGGAAAGGCAGCGTCAGCGTCACAGTGAATGACCAGACGTATACGCTCGCGCCTTACGACACCCTTTACATTCCCAAAGGCGCGGCCTATCAAATCTCAAATTCGTCGGCTGACACAGCCAAAGTGATTCGCTGTTCGGCAACCGCTGACAACGTACATCCCGTGCATTACTCTTCTTTCGCCGAGTATTCAAAACGCGAAGACCGCATCCGCAAGCTGTCGGGCAAAGACGTATTCATGATGTTCGACGTACCCGAAGCCGCCGACAAACTCATCGCGGGCTATACGTTCTTTCAGGCGCATCAACGTTCGTGGCCGCCGCACAATCACACCGATCAGGAAGAGACTTACATCTTCATCAAAGGCCACGGCGCGATGGAAGTTTACGAGTCGCCTGAGAAAATGTGCTTTGTGACGAGCGTCAACGAAGGCGACGCCGTGACCATTCCGATGATGAATTACCATCCGGTCTTTTCGCAGGAATCGCCGCTCGAATTCATCTGGTGCATCGCCGGCGCGCGTTATTGGGTAGGCGACAAGAACAAAGATTTCATGGCGGGCAAAGGCGACCAGATTACGACGTGAGCGTGTGTCTGCTTTAGCCCTCTTTAACTTTGATGGCTTTATGCATTGTGCGAAACTGGCGGCGGTGTGTGGTTTTTTGAATGCACACCGCCGCAACGTTTTAGCGAGGAAGCTTCGTGATGGAAATCGGAAAAAACCGTAGGAGGCGTTATGCAATCTGAAACGATGACTCGTGTAATGCACGAGGTTGAAACGCTTACGTCGTCTTTAAGTTCAGACGAGAAGCTGGCGGTGGCGGCGGCGTTGACGGCACAAGCCAGACAAGAGCGCGTGAATGGCAAGGCTTCGAACGGAACATTACCGTCACGGCCACCGCCGGATGAAGTTGCTCCCAATCGCCAGCAAGAGCTTGAATGGCTGAAACAACACAGCCGCGAGTATGCCGGGCAGTACGTGGCAATTCTCGGCGATAAGCTGGTGGCCCACGCTGAAACCTTGCGTGAACTGGATCGGCTGATTGAGGCTGCCGGTGCCAAACGCCCAGCGATCACACGTATCAAAGCGCAAGGCGAAACGCTTTTCGCAGGATGGTAACAATGCCTTATCAACTTGAGTTTGAGCATCTGGTGGAATACGACACGCGCGAGGTTGGCATCAGTGTTCCTATCAGTCTTAGCTTGGGAGGGCACACAGAAGAATTCGTCGCTAAACTCGATTGCGGCGCGAGTGCTTGCATCTTTGAACGTGCGCACGGTGAGGCGTTAGGCGTTGTGATCGAAGCTGGAC
>JABFSD010000473.1 GCA_013140935.1 Acidobacteriota bacterium | reverse complement strand
TTATTACGACCGTTCGTTGGCGAATCTGGATGCGTTTGCGGCTGACAGTCAGATTGCGATTCGCGCGTGCATCGAAGTCTATCGCCAACTCAATCAGCGCATCGCCGCATCGCCGCACGGCATCTTGCACCGCGAGAGCGTACCGGCACGCGAGCAATTCAAAGTCCTACCCGCGCGCAAGTATTGGGTTTTGCCGCTGGCTTATTGGCAAGCGCGTTCGTAGTTCCGCCTTTAGGCGGGCGTTTAGGCAGCACCCGCCTAAAGGCGGAACTACGAACGCGCTGGTAGTAAAAGGAAACTATGGCAGCAGCAAAAGCAGCCTTAGCAAAATCGGTGATCAAACCTGAGATCATCGTCATCGGCGGCGGACTCGGCGGCTTGAGCGCAGCCATTCACCTGCGCCTCAAAGGCCATGCTGTCACGTTGTATGAAGCCAATCTGCTCGTGGGCGGACGCGCCAATCAACTCGAAAAAGATGGATTCAAATTCGACACCGGCCCTTCGTTGCTCAACTATCCGTGGGTGTTTGAAGAACTCTTTCAAGCCGCTGGCAGGGAACTGAAAGATTATGTCGAACTCATTGCCGTAGACCCTTCGGTCAGCTTTCAGTGGGCTGACGGCACGCGGTTCACGTTGTCATCGAATCTGCAAAACCTGCTCAACGAATGCGACCGGCTCGAACCCGGCGTGCGTCCGAACGTGCTGGCGTTTTTGCGCGATGCCGAAATCAAATATCGCGCGTCGTTCGACAAGCTCGTCACCAAAAACGAAGACAATCCGCTGAAATGGTTCGGCGCGTTGAACTGGTCTGAACTTTCGCGTCTCAGTATCTGGCGTTCGCTCGACAGTGAAATCGGGCGCTTTTTCAAAAGCCGCTACATCCGCGAGGCGTTTGGTTCTTATGGCATGTATCTAGGCGGCTCGCCTTATGACTTGCCCGGACTGTTTTCGATTCTTGCTTACGGCGAGTTGGCTTACGGCTTGTGGCTGCCAAAGGGCGGCATTTACGGCGTCGTCACGGGCATCGAAAAGCTCGCGCGCGAACTCGGCGTGGTGATTCATACGTCCACGCCCGTCAAAAAAATCATGACCGCCAACGGCCAAGTCACGGGCGTCGAATTGATGAACGGTACGCATCACGCCGCGATGCACGTCGTCTCAAACGTAGACGTGCCGACGACGAATACGCGCCTGCTTGACGATTCTAAGTTGCGCGCGAAGCTGCAAACGAAAACCGACAAAACCAAAATGACGCCTGGTGTCATCACGTTTTATTGGGGCGTCAAAGGCGAAGTCGCCAACCTCGGACATCACACGATCTTTCTGCCGAACGATTACGCCGGAGCTTTCGACGACCTGTTCAAACACAAACGCATTCCCCAAGACAATCTGGCGAATCTGCCGTTTTATGTTTCAGCACCTTCGCACACCGACGCGAGCCTTGCGCCGCCGGGTGACACGGCCATGTTCGTACTCGTGCCTACGCCGTTGCTCGACGAACTGGAAGGCATTGATTGGCCGACGACGACGTGCACCATCAAACAGCAAGTGCTCGAACGCCTCTGGCAACACGGCGTAGACCTTGACCCCGAACGCATCACGACTGAAGAGGTCTATACGCCCGCCGACTGGCGCGACAAATTCGGTTTGTATAACGGCTCTGCATTTGGCGCGGCGCATACGTTGTTTCAAGTCGGGCCTTTTCGTGATCGCAACTATTCATCTGAAATCAAAGGTTTGTTTTATACGGGAGCCAGTACGACGCCGGGCACAGGCATGCCAATGGTGTTGTTGAGCGGCAAACTGACAGCAGAAAGAATCGAAATCATGTAGTCCCGCCCTCAGGCGGAATGTCTCGATCATCACGACATTCCGCCTGAGGGCGGGACTACGAACTGTCATGCACCTTCATCGTTACGGCACAGGTCGGCGCATCTTTTTCGGCTTGCACGGTTGGAGCGGCACGCACCAGACCTTTGCGCCTTTTGCTTCGCACTTGCCTGCCGACGTGAGTTTGTTCGCCGTGGATTTGCCTGCGTCAGGATTATCGCCGCGTCCAACGGAATGGTCGCTCGAATGGTTTGAAAAAGCGTTGGGCGAAGTGATGGCAAGCCTGCCGTGCGAGCGTTTGACCTTGATTGGTAATTGCAGCGGAGCGCTGTTGGGCTTGCTCGGCGCGGCGCGCGTAATGCCGCGCGTCGAAAGGTTCGTGTTGCTTGATCCGTTTGCTTATACGCCGTGGTATTTCAGGCTGTTTCTCGTGCCGCTGTTGGGTGAAATGGCTTATTACAGCAGCTTTGCGAATCCCTTGGGGCGGTGGCTGACGAATCTGTCTTTGGCAAAACATCGCCAAGACGCAACCGATTTGACCGAATCGTTCGGGCGCGTAGACCACGCGGCGGCGCTGCGTTATCTAAAACTGTTCGATTCGATGGGCAGCATCGAACGCTTTCGCGCGTTGGTTGCGCCGACCGATATTTATTTTGGCGCGCGTACTTTCGCCGCCGTGAAATCTTCGGTCACGATGTGGCAAAGCCTGTGGCCGCACGCGACAGCGCAAGCGGTTGATGCCGGGCATTTGCCGATTGAAGAAGCGACGGCGCAGTTGAGCCGACGGATTTTTTGTCATTCCTAAGTTATGAAAATTTCGCTGCAACAATTCATCGCCGAACATCGCCAACCGCTTGAAACGGCGCTGAATGAAGCTTTGCCGTTGAGTCGGCAACCGCACGCGCGCCGGTTGAATGAAGCGTTGCGCGACGCGCTGTTTCCCGGCGGCAAGCGTTGGCGTCCGGTGTTGACGTTGATCGGTGCGCGCTTGTGCGGCGGCACGTTTGCGGCGGCTTTGCCTGCTGCGTGCGCGATGGAATTTCTGCATACGAGTTCGATCATCATTGACGACCTGCCCGCGATGGACGACGCCGACACGCGTCGCAATCGCGCGGCGTTGCATCGCGCACACGGCGAAGATGTGGCGACGCTCGCGGCCTTGGCTTTGATGAACGCTTCGTATGGTTTGCTCGCACGTTACGAAAGCGCTTCGCAACTGATTGCGGACGCGACGCGGTGCATCGGCAGCGACGGCATGATCGGCGGCCAGATGGTTGACCTCGAATTGAAAGGCGCTGCGTCAGGCGATGCCGCGCTTACCAGCCGCAATCTCAAAACGACCGCGTTGCTCGAACTCACGATGACCGCCGGTGCGCGTTCGATGGGCGCATGCGCTGCCGATCTCGAAGCCTTGCGCCAGTTCGGCGAAGCCCTCGGCATGGCCTATCAAATTTGCGATGACCTGCTCGACGAACTTGGCGACACCCAACAAACCGGCAAGCCTGCGCGACAGGATGCACGGCACGCGCGGGTTTCTTATGTCAGAGAGTTGGGCATCGTCCGCGCGCATCAGTCGGCGCGACAATGGGTCGAGCAAGGCGCGCTGGTCTTGCGCCGCCAATTCGTCACGCAACCCGAAACCGAATGGCTGATCGAAGCCGCCGCGCAAATCGTCAATACGGTCGAACCCAAACTCTTGCCGCTGCCCAATCCTGCGCGTGCCCTGCCGCCTTGCCCGCGCGAAGCCGCCTTGGCAATGGCATAAAAGGAGCAACGATTGATTGTCTCGATCATCATTGCGGCCTTTGCGTTGCTGTTATTCGGCATTACGCTCTCGAACGTGCTGTGGTGGCCGTGCCTGCGCGCTGCCGTAGCACAAGATGGCATCTTGCGCTACGTCAGCGTATTGATTCCCGCCCGCAACGAAGAAACCAATTTGCCCGCCTGTCTCGACGCCGTGTTAGCGCAAGGCGAACTCATCAAAGAGATTTTGATTTACGACGATCATTCGACTGACGCGACGCGCACCATCATCGAACGTTATGCCGCACGCGATGCGCGCATCCGTTTGGTGAGTACGCAACCGCTCGCCGCCGGATGGTGCGGCAAGAATTTCGCTTGCGCGCAATTGGCAGCGGCTGCTACGCAACCTTACTTGTTGTTCATTGACGCCGACGCGCGGCTTTTGCCCAACGCTGTCGCGCGCATGGCAAACGAAATGCAACGCCGCCAACTCAGGTTGCTTTCGTGCTGGCCGGGGCTTGAGATGCACAGCTTCGCCGAACGCGCGCTGATGCCGCTGTTGAATACGGTCGTGTTTTCTACGTTTCCCGGCGTGCTGTCGTTGCTGTTCAAAACGGGTTTTCCTTCGCTGGGCTTGGCGCACGGAGCTTGCTTGATGTTTGAGCGCACGGCTTATGAACGCCTCGGCGGACACGCCGCTGTCAAAGATCAAATTTTTGAAGACACGCGCCTCGCGCAACTGTGGCGCGCACGCGGCGAACGCGCTTTAGGTTTGGATGGGCAGGACATCGTGCGCGTGCGAATGTATGAATCATTCGCCGACATTTGGGCGGGCTTTCAGAAAAACTTTTTTCCGGCGTTTCAACACGAAGCGAGTTTTTGGCTTTTCATCGCGGTGCATCTGCGGCAGCAGCCCCATCATGGCATAGCTGATGGGATTTACGGCAGGAATCAATGTTTCCCATTCGTATCCCTTGCCCCATATAAGTCCGGGGACTGTTATCCGGGT
>JABFSD010001023.1 GCA_013140935.1 Acidobacteriota bacterium | reverse complement strand
CAATTGGTTGTTGTTGATCGAAGCCGTCACCAGCGCCGGGCCGGTAGACGGCAAGCGGCGCAAGGAACTCAAACAGCTTTTCTCAGGCTCGCATGCCGGATTGGTTTTTGTGACAGTGTTCGCTACGCGCAGCGCGATGAAATCCTTTCTCACGCAAATCGCCTGGGAGTCGGAAGTCTGGATTGCCGAAGACCCGGAACACATGATTCATTTCGATGGTGATAAGTTTTTGGGGCCGTACCCTGACGTTTTACCGGCGACTCATGGAACGCTCACTGAATGACGAATTCGCTTATGTCTCAACCTATTCCATTCATCGTCGCGGGCATTCAATGTGACCCGCAAATCGGACGCCCTGACCGCAATCTCGCGATGATCGCTGATGGGTCGGCGCAAGCCCGTGGCGCAGGCGCGGCGCTGGCGATCTTTCCCGAATGCGCCGTGCCGGGCTATTGCTACGACTCGGCGGAAGAGGCGCTGGAGTTTGCCGAAACCATTCCCGGCCCTGCTACCAACAAACTCGAAGTCATCGCCCGCCAACACAACCTGCACCTCGTCGTAGGCATGCTCGAACGCGCAGAGACGCAGCTTTACAACGTCGCCGTACTTATCAGCCCCAACGGCTTGATCGGGTGTTATCGCAAAGTTCACCTGCCCTTTCTCGGCGTAGACCGTTTTACCGCGCACGGGGGCGAGGGCTTTCGCGTTTACGACACGCAGCTTGCGCGCATCGGCGTGAACATTTGTTATGACTGTTCGTTTCCCGAAAGCGCGCGCGTGATGATGCTGGCCGGAGCCGATTTGATTGCGCTGCCGACGAACTGGCCGGAGAGTGGCGGGTGCGCCGTGCCTGATTTCGTAGTGCCTACGCGGGCGCTGGAAAACAAGCTCTATTACGCCGCCGTCAATCGCGTGGGTACCGAACGCGGCATCAAATTCATTGGCCGTTCCTCCATCGTGGCTCCGTCGGGCGAAGTGCTGGCGACGACGGGCGACCGGGAACAAATGCTGTTGGCTGAAATCAATCCGGCGCTGGCGCGCGACAAGCACATCGTACGCGTACCCGGCGAACACGAGGTCAATCGTTTGCGCGACCGGCAACCGGAGCATTACGGCTTGCTGGTGCAGCCGAAATAGCCCTCTTCACTCTCTCTTTTGCCCAGTTTTGGGAATGCCTGATTCCGTGAGCGAACAGCCGCGTTTGCATCCGCTTCGCTAACCTTCCTGCTTACAACGTCTGGTCAGCGGCACGGCATTTGGTATCGAAATTTGCGCACTCTCTCGCGTGCTTCGTTGCGTAAGGTGAAAACGACGACGAAAACTTGAAACCAATGCGACTTGTGTGACACTCACGCGCGTTAAGTCACATTCAAAAGTTTCAGCCAGAGCAGGCAATCCGACTCTCTGGCTTTCACGTAAGGAGAATCGTATGAAAAAGCATTTCGGAATCGTGTGCTTGGCGTTGTTGTTGTCTGCGACGGCCTTTGCGCAAACCAAAAACTTTCAGCGCACCGTTGAATTCGCGCCGGGCGGTGACCTGCGCGTCAATACCGATCTGGGCACGTTGCGGCTGACCGCGTGGGATCGTCCCGAAGTCGAAGTTGTCGCGCGCATCAGCGGTCGTGAAGGCAATGGCACGAGCGCCGAAGATATGCGGCGTTCGGTCGAACTGACGCAGATTGAAGTTACGGGCGGCGATGGTCAGCCACTGTCAATCAGAGCGAATTACGATGGCGGCAATCCTGAAAACAAAAAGATATGGATCAGTTGGAATCGCCATCCGCCTTTTATCGAATGGGAGATTCGCGCGCCGCGCCAACTCAACCTCACCCTCGACGTAGACCGTTCTGAAACTGCCGAAGTGCGCGGTTTTGAAGGCCGTCACGTTTTGAATTCAGATCGCACCGCGTTGCGTTTGGATGATTTGTCCGGCGACCTGAGGCTTGATATTGATCGTGGGCAAGGTTCGCAACTCAACAACGTGCGCGGCAAGCTGATGATCGAAGCTGATCGCACCAATCTGAGCTTCGAGCGGTTGCAACTCACGGGTGACTCAAAGGTGCAAATTGATCGCGGCACGCTTGATATGCGCATGGCAGGCGCAGCCGGCTTGTCGGTCAGTATGAACAAAGAACGCCGCAGTTCGTTCAAAAGCGATTTCCCGTTCACGATGAATTCGTCGAATGAAGACAAGATCGAAGGCACGATCAATGGCGGCGGGCCGCGTCTGACGCTGCATACGGATCGCACGCAGGTTCATTTGCGGAATTGAAAAGGTTCATTGAACCTGAATGCGTTTGTGTTCGTAGCGTGTTCTCACCGCAGAGTTACGCAGAGTTACGCGGAGTTTTCCGCAGAGTAGGAAAGAGAGAAGCAGAGGAGGGAGAAAAAATAAAAGAAGTCTCTCTTCCGAATTCCTCTGCGACGACTCTGCGAGACCTCTGCGTAACTCTGCGGTGAGACACACTCCCGCAATCGAACGAATTGAAATCACGAGGAAGTAACACCATGCGAAAAATCATCGCCCTTTCTATCTCGATAGCATCACTGTGCTGGCTCGCCTTCACGACGACCAGCGCGAACTCAAATCCGAAAACCGTTACCTTCAACAAAGACATAGCCCCGATCTTTCACGCCAAGTGCGCCGAGTGCCATCGTCCGGGGGAAGCCGCGCCGTTTTCTACGCTGACGTTCAAAGACGTGCGTCCGTGGGCGAAATCCATCAAAGAGAAAGTCGTGAACCGCGAGATGCCGCCGTGGCATGCCGATCCACATACGGGGCAATGGGCGAACGACCGCCGCCTCACCGACGCCGAAGTCAAAACCATTTCGACTTGGGTAGACCTGGGCGCGAACGAAGGCAACGCGAAAGATTTGCCGCCCGCGCCGAAATTTACGGCGGGCTGGAACATCCCCACGCCTGACGTAGTGCTGCCGATGGAAGAGGAATACACGCTCGCAGCCAGCGGGCCAGATGAGTATCAGTATTTTGAAGTCGCTACGAATTTCACCGAAGACAAATACATTCAGATGGCCGAAGCGCGTCCGGGCAATCGCAAAGTCGTGCATCACATCATCGCCTTTGTCGTACCGCCGGGACAGCCTTCGCTGAAAAGCGTCAGCAAAGAGATGCGCGCCAAAGCGATTGAAATGTCATTGATGGGTTCACCGTTTTACCGCGACGGTTTGCTGATTCGAATGAAAGCCGATACGCCGATTTATGACCACGCCAAAGACGTGCCCGAAAAGTTGCGCGATGTGAATAGTGTTGATGACTTTCTCACAGCTTATGCGCCCGGTCACAACCCGGACATTTGGGAACCTGGTACGGCGAAAAAGATTCCGGCGGGTGCGACGCTGCGCTTGCAGGTGCATTACTCAAAAGTCGCGGGTTCGGAGCAAAAAGACCGTTCGATGATTGGGCTGATCTTTGCCAAACAGAAACCGCAAAAAGTATTGGCGACACGCGCCATCGCCAATATGTTTTTCAAGATTCCCGCCAACGCCGGTCAACACAAAGTCACGGCGGAATGGACGGCCTGGCGCGATACGACAGTTTATACGCTGATGCCGCACATGCACTATCGCGGCGCGGCGATGGAATACGTCGCGCATTATCCCGACGGCAGGAAAGAGACGCTGTTGAACGTGCCGCAATACAGCTTCGCGTGGCAGGCGGGCTATTCGTTCAAGACGCCGAAGCTCTTGCCCAAAGGCACGAAGGTCGTCGTGACAGGTACGTTCGATAATTCGGCGAAGAATAAATTCAATCCCGACCCGTCGAAAGAAGTGCGTTACGGCGAACCGACGTATGACGAAATGATGATCGGCTTTATGGATTACGCGAGCGAATGGCCTGCGCTGGCGAAGATTGACCCGAAAGTGTTTGACGATTACGTAGGTCGTTATCAATCCGGCGAACGCTTCATCGAAGTCAAACGCGAAGGCGATAAGTTGATGAGCGTGGCGACGGACGGCAAGACGAAATATGAATTGCTGCCCATCGGCAAAGACAAGTTTCGCCTGCTCGACGCCGAAATCGAAGTGACGTTTATTCGCAACGAACAGGGCGAAGTCATCGAACGATTGCGCGAAGCTGATGGTGGTGTTGCGCGAAATAAAAAGGTCAAAGATACGGCGACGAAATAGCGTCGTTGGTTTGACGCTGACAGAAACATCGGGGCAGGAAAATGGATTGCCTAAGGGAGAGTCCATTTTTCTGCCCCGATTTTTTTACGGTCACCCGCGTCCATTTGTTCTCACGCCCCCAAGTGTCCTGACATAGAGGCTAGACATAAGAAAAAGATTATGGAATTCCGGCAAGAAAGTTATCGTCACGATATCGTGGTTTCGAGCAGTCCATTTTCACCAAAGAGTTGACGATTAACGAAGATTTCGTCGGTCAGCCGCACGTTGCTGAGTTCATCGAAAAGGCTGGGACAAGTCGCGCCGCATACACGCCATCGTCATCCATCTCGAAATCGTCAATGGCAAAATCTGGGTGCAGGACGATTGGACGGAACACGGTGTCGCCGCCGATTTGGAAGAAGCAGGCGTACCCAAAACTGACATCGTACTGGGC
>JABFSD010001186.1 GCA_013140935.1 Acidobacteriota bacterium | reverse complement strand
AGCGGCGGCAGGTTGTCGTGGCGAGCAGGTGCGTCGTGCTTGGTGTCGTGCCCGCGCCAGCGCCGACATTTGGGCGCGGGGCGCTGGGCAGTTGCCGAAATATGGGCGCTGAGCCAATGCCCTCGAGCTTGAAAACGTTTGGCCGGATGTCTTGAGGCCGAGTAAGCGTGACACTACAATCGTCAGCGTATGTGAACCATCAGATAGGAGCTTAAATTATGCAGACTGCATGCGATGTGTTGCAGTTACTCTCGGCGGTGACGATTGGTTTATTAGCAGGCGCACTGCTGACCGAAGGCTGCCTGCTGGTTCCCTACTGGCGTTCCCTACCCGCTGATAAATTCCATGCGCTTTACCGCGAACTGCACCCGCACCTTTATCGCTATTTCACTCCCATCACCGTTGCGCCGCTCCTGCTCAGTTTGGCGGCGGTGATTGTAAGCATGCTGCTGACCGACGCGGGACGCTGGCCTTTAGTTATCGCGTTCGGACTCTGCCTGTGCGCGGCAGCAACGCACTCACTGTATTTCAAAAAGGCCAACACGCAATTTGCCGCCGCCGCCCTGGCCCCTGACGCGCTGGCGGCTGAACTGAAGCGCTGGGCAATTTGGCATTGGCTGCGCACGGGACTGGCGGTCGTCGCGTTTGGAGCGGCGCTGGTCAGCCTCACATTGTAATGACCTGCAACCATGTGTCGCGCGCTCATCCAAGAAGGAGCCACGCGCGTTGGATTGTCACCAACATCAAGCGAATGATGCTCGCCTCGGATATCTCATGTCATCCAACGTGCCGACATTTCGGCAAGCGCCCACATTTCGGCTTCGGCACCTCGGCACGGAACGTCGGCACGCAGTCGGCGCAACACCGCACACGGCAAAACAAACCTTTCCCACTCATTGACTTAACAGGATTCAGCGCGGCTTCAGCATTTCTGGCAAGGCGCTTGCACTAGGCAGCGGCGTCGCAAGGCAGTGGCAACAACGTTCACCCAAGAGAGGAGGCAAAGATGTTCACGCAGGAAATGCCAGCAATGTCAGAGAAAGAAACCATCGGCTTGAGTCAGTGTCACACCTGCCGGGCGGAACTGTGGGAGCGCGACAAATTTTGCCGCCGCTGCGGTGTCAGCCAGCGTTTGCCTGCGGGGAAAATAAACGCGGCGCCGGTTCCGGTCGTGACGAAGCCGTCCGACTACGCCACGGAGCGTTTGTCCGGCCGCCAGCGGAGCGGTTCGTTTTCGGGGGCGCTGGTGAACCTGTTGGCGCAAAGCGTGGCGGAAGGCGCGGCCCCCTTGCGCGGCAATCGCTGGATGATGCGGCTGGTCGGCGCGCTAGCCGTCGTGCCGCTCTGGTTGATGATCGCGTTGCTCTCGCCGCTGGAAGCTTACGTTGCGGCGAAGGCGATTGCCACGCGGGGGTGAGCCGGTAGGTAGAAGGTGCTTGCATGCTCAAAATTACGATTCATAACGAAGCCGTGCTGACGCGCTTCGAGTTGGAAGGAAAGCTCAGTGGGCCGTGGGTCGAGGAATTGAAAAAGTGTTGGCAGGCGGCGCTCGTCGCCGCGCCGGACGATGCTTTTCAAATCCATCTGGCCGACGTGATCTTCGTGGACGAGGCGGGCAAGGAATTGCTCGCGGCGTTGCATCGGCAGCGCGTCGCGTTGACGGCGCAAGGCCTGGTGGCCGAGGCCGTCGTCACCGAGATCATCGCGTTGAGCTAAACAAACAGACTTCAATCATTCGATTCATCGCGGAGCCGGACGGCTCTGGAAGGGAGAACTATGTTCGCTCGCAGATCAATACCGACGTTGCTGGGGCTGCTGGCCTGTTTGCTTTGCTGCGCGCCGCTCGTGCGCGGGCAGGCAACACAGACCGAAGGGCAGGCCCCAATCATCACGCTGGAACAAGCCGTCGCCGGGGCGCTCGGCGAAAACCGACAGATCAAAAGTTTCACCATCGAAGTCGCCAAATACGACGACAAGCTGGCGGCGCTGCGCACCAAGCGGTTGCCCGAAATCAAATTTACGACGCTGGCTTCGCAATTGCTGACGCCGATCTCTTTCACGGTCGAGCAAGGCACCTTCGGCACTTATCCGAACATCGGGCCGATCCCGGACAAAACCACTGAGATCACTACGCCGCGCCGCCCTACGTTTTATGTCACCGGGCAGGTAACGCAACCGCTCTCGCAGCTTTACCGCATCAAGCTCAATTTGAAGCAGGCCGGCGTCGGACAGGAAATCGCCGGTGAGCAATTGCGGATGCAACGGCAAACCATCATCAACAACGTGCGGCGCGGCTATTACTCGATTCTGCAAACGCAGAGCGCGTTGCGCGCGGCAGAAGAAGCGATTCGGCTGTACCAAGAGCTTGATCGCGTGACGGGCGAATACGTCGCGCAGCAGGTCGCGTTGAAATCCGACAGCCTGGAAGTCGGCACGCGGTTGGAGAAAGCGAAGTACGACGCGCTGACGTTGCGCGATCAACTGGCGACGCAGAAAGAGCAGTTCAACCAATTGCTCGGACGCGACGTGACGACTGAATTCAGCGTCAGCCCCGTGATGGCGCTCGGCGGCGATGAAAGCGATTTGGCAGGCGCGCGCGAACACGCCTTGCAGCAACGGCCTGAAATCAAAGAGGCGCGGCTGAAGGTCAAATACGCCGAGTATGACCGCAAGATCAAAAAGGCCGAATCCATTCCCGAAATCGGTCTCGCGTTCAATTACATCTCGCCGTTCAACACGAATTTTCTGCCGAAGAACATCGCTTCGCTCGGCGTCAGTCTGAGTTGGGAGCCGTTCGACTGGGGCCGCCGCAAACGCGAAGTCGCCGAGAAAGCGCGCTCCATCGAACAGGCCGAACTCGCCTTGCGCGAAGCCGAAAACAATGTGCGCACCGAGGTGAATTCCAAATTCCGCAAGCTGCAACAAGCGCGGCAGATGCTCGTCATCAACCGTCTGTCGCAAGAAGCGTCCGCCGAAAAGCTGCGCGTGGTGAGCAATCGCTACAAGCTGCAAGCCGCGTTGCTCAACGACGTACTCAACGTGCAAAGCGCGTTGGCCGAGGCGGATAACCAATACCAACAGGCGTTGCTGGCCTTTTGGGCCGCGCGCGCCGATTTCGAGAAAGCTTTGGGAGGTGACCAATGAAAACACTTTTGATCGTTGCGCTGTGCTGCTTGCTGACAAGCTGCCGTGAAAAATCATCCGCCGCCGAAACTGCGCCGATGGCCGTGAAGCTCAAGACCGTCGAGTTGAGTGTACCCAATCGTGGCGTGCGCTATTCGGCAAACATCGAGCCGCAGAAACAAGTCGAGTTGGCTTTCAAAGTGAGCGGCTACGTTGACCGCGTGATGCAAGCGCGCGGCGTGGATGGCCGGCTGCGCGACGTGCAAGCGGGCGACCGCGTAGCGCACGGCGCGGAACTGGCGCGCGTGCAGCCGAACGAATACGCGGTGAAAGTCAAACAGGCTGAATCGAATGTCGCCGAAGCCAAGTCGTCGCTGGATTCAGGCAAGGCGCAATTGACCGAAGCGCATTCGTCGGTCGCTTCGGGCAAAGCGCAATTGGCCGAAGCGGCTACGGCACGCGAGAAAGCGCGGCTGGATTTCGAGCGCGCCAAGTCGCTTTTCGCCAGCCAGAGCATGACCAAGCCGGATTACGACGCGGCGCGCGCGCAGTTCGACACCGCCGAAGCCAAGCACGCCGCCGCACAATCACAAGTCGCCATGCTCGAAGCGAAAACCTCCGCCGCCAATGCGCAGATCGAAATGCTCAACGCCCGCATCAACAACGCCGAAGCACGCACGACCGAAGCGGCGATTCCGCTGCGCGACACGGCATTGCGCGCGCCGCTGACAGGCATCGTCTTGTCGCGCAGCGTCGAAACCGGCGCGCTCGTCTCACCGGGCAAGGCGGGTTTTATGATCGCTGATTTGAGTTCGGTCAAAGCGGTCTTTGGCGTGCCCGACCTGACCGTCAACAAACTCAAACTTGGCAGCACGCTGACGCTCACGACCGAGTCGCTGCCGGGCCGCGAGTTTCAAGGCCAGATCACGAGCATCGCGCCGGCTGCCGACCCCAAGAGCCGCGTGTTTGAAGTCGAAGTCACGATTCGCAATCCGCAGCAGTTGCTCAAATCGGGAATGATCGCGTCGCTCGAAGTCGCTGCCGCTGCACAAGCGCCGCCGGTCACGGTCGTGCCTGTTTCTGCGGTCGTGCGCGCGCGCACTCAAGGCGAGCAATACGCGGTGTTCGTCGTCGAAGAGCGCGGCGGCAAACAGCTCGCACGCTCGCGGCTCGTCAAATTGGGCGAAGCCTTGGGCAATACGATTGTCGTGCTGGAAGGCGTCAACGCGGGCGAGCGCGTCATTACGACGGGCGCGACGCAAGTGCTGGATGGGCAGGCGGTGCAGGTGATTCCTTGAGGTGCAGCGCCGGAGGCGCGACCGGAAATTAGCCGGTGGTGGAGCGCAGTGTAACCACCGGAACGGATTCCGAAAGAACCCCGCGTCCCGGATGGGACGCCGGACGTGAAATGGTGCTCACGCCCATTGGTTGTCCTACGCCCCTGCCGGGGCGCGTACGTCTCGCTCGCTGTTCCGGTGGTTACGCTGCGCTCCACCACCGGCTAATTTCCGGTCGCGCCTCCGGCGCTGCAAAGACACGCTTAACCAGAGGAGAAGAAATGTCGCAACATCGCAATGACGAAGAGATCATCAACAACACCCGTAACACTTCGCGCTTCTTTGTCGAGACGCGGCACGTCGCGTGGGTGCTGCTTATCGCCACTTGTCTGTGGGGCGTTTATGGCTACCTGAGCATGCCGCGCCGCAAAGACCCCGAAGTGCAAGTGCGCACCGCCGTCGCCTTGACGCCGTGGCGCGGCGCGAGCGCGGAGAAAGTCGAGCAACTCGTCACCAAAAAGATCGAAACGCAAATGGCCGCCAACGCCAAAGTGACGAAGATCGAATCAATCTCGCGCACCGGGCTGTCGGTGGTCTATCTCGATCTCGACGAAAACCTGAAAGAGACGGGCAAAGAACTCGACGACATCAAACTCAAACTCGACGGCATTCGTGATCTGCCCGATGGCGCAGGGCCGATCAATTTCATCAAGGATTTCGGCGATACGGCGGCGTTGATGTTGACGGTGGCAAGTCCGAAGGTTAGCGAGCTTGAAATCGAATTGCGCGCGAAAGCGATTCAACCGGCGATTGAACAAGCGCGCGCGGGCAATCACACCAATCGCGCCGCGCTGGTCGTCTGTTTGCCGCAGGCGCTTGATCTGCAACCGGCGCGCAAGCACCGCGACATGCTGATTGAATATCTGAAAGAGCAGAACGTCATCAGCAATGCGCAACCAATCGAAGGCGCGGGTTTCATCGGCGTAGACGCAACGGTCAACGTGGATGACGCAGCGTTGCTCAAAGCCTCGGAACGTTTCGTGCGCGAGCGGTTGCAGTTGGCGGAGTTTCATCCCGACGCCTGGCCGGTGGCGGTGATTCGTGAGCCGAGCGAAACACGCGCGCGACTCACGGCGGTGGCGGGCGACAAATACAGTTACCGCGAACTCGATCAGTTCACCGACTTGATTGAAAAGACGTTGAAGACCTTGCCCACCGTCTCGAAAGTCTCGCGCACGGGCCTGCTCGACGAACGCATTTATCTTTACTACTCACAAGAACGGCTTGCGTCGTATGGCATTCAAAACACCAAGCTCGACGACATTTTGAGCGCGCGCAACATCACCTTGCCCGGCGGCCAGCTTGAAGCCGAAGGCAAGAACCTGACGATTGACCCGACCGGCGAATTCAAAAACGAAGCCGAGATCGGCGACGTAGTCGTAGCCACCGCCAACAACGGCGCGCCGGTTTATTTGCGTGATCTGGCCGACGTGGTGCGCGGTTACAACAACCCGCCGACGTTTTTGAATTACTACAACTGGCGCGACGCGCAAGGCCGCTGGCAGCGCACGCGCGCCGTCACGCTGTCGGCGCAGATGCGTTCGGGCGAACAGATTGACAAGTTCGGCCAGGGCGTCAACAACGCGCTCGCCGAATTGAAAAAGCAGTTGCCCGATGACTTGGTGATGGCGCGCACTTCCGATCAACCGTTGCAGGTGCGCGAGAACCTCGACCTGTTTATGAACAGCTTGTATGAAGCCGTCGCGCTGGTCGTCCTCGTTTCGCTGATCGGTTTTTGGGAATGGCGTTCGGCGGCGCTGATGGCGCTCTCGATGCCGATTACGTTACTGATGACCTTCGGGATGATGTACGCGCTGGGCATTGATTTGCAGCAAGTCTCGGTCGCTTCGTTGATCATCGCGTTGGGCTTGTTAGTAGATGACCCGGTCGTCGCGGGCGATGCCATCAAACGCGGCCTGGCGAACGGACAACCCGCCATCATCTCGGCGTGGCTGGGGCCGACGAAACTGGCGACGGCGATTCTTTACGCCACGGTGACGAACATCGTCGCTTATCTGCCGTTCCTGTTGTTGAGCGGCTCGATGGGCGAATTCATCTACACTCTGCCCGTCGTACTGACGTGTTCGCTGGTGGCTTCGCGGCTGGTTTCAATGACGTTCATCCCGCTGCTGGGCTATTACCTGTTGCGCCCACATGCAGAGCCGAGTCTGGCCGAACGGCGCACCAAAGGCTTCGCCGCGTTTTATTACCGCGTAGGCAACGCCGCCATCAATCATCGCTGGAAGTTTCTCGCAGGTTCGCTCGCTTTTCTGGCACTCGGCGGCGTTTTCGGCAGCCAACTCAAGGTGGCGTTTCTGCCGAAGGATTTGTCTTATCTCTCGTATGTGGACGTATGGCTGCCCGAAGACGCGCCCTTGCTGGCGACGAACGAAGCCGCCTATCGCGCCGAAGAAATCATTCGCCGCGAGATCAAAAAATACGGCGAAGAACATCACAACCCCGATGTGCTGAAATCGCTAACGACCTTTATTGGCGGGGGCGGGCCGCGTTTCTGGTTTTCGGTCGCGCCGGAATTGCAGCAACTCAACTACGCACAGATCATCATTCAAGTCACGGATAAACATGACACCGGCCACCTGATTGCGCCGTTGCAAAAGGCGCTGTCGGCGGAAGTCGCGGGCGCGCGCATTGACGTGCGCCAACTCGAATCAGGTAAAGCTTCAGGCTTGCCGGTGCAGATTCGTCTGGCGGGCGAAGACGCCGCGACCTTGCGCGCGCAGGCCGAACAGGTCAAAGGCATCTTGCGCGCGCTGCCCAGCACGACACGCGTGCGTGACGATTGGGGCGATGAAAGCTTCACCGTGAAGCTGCACACCGACCCAGACCGCGCAAACCTAGCGGGCGTATCGAACTATGACGTAGCGGCGGCTTCGTCTACGGCGATCACGGGGCAGAAGGTGACGACCTTGCGCGAGGGCGACAAGCAGATTCCCGTCGTCGCGCGGCTGCGCATGGAAGAGCGTGCGCAACTGGCCGACCTCAACAACCTCTATGTCTATTCGTCGCAAGGGACGACGCGCGTGCCGCTGGGCACGGTCTCGTCTGTTGCCACAGGCATGCAAACTGAAAAGCTGCGGCGGCGAAATCAGTTTCGCACCATCACCGTTTCGTGCTTCCCGACAGAAGGGAAGCTGCCTTCAGAAGTGATGAGCGCTGCGCGCGAAAAGCTGAATGAATTCGCCGACGCGCTGCCGCCCGGCTACAAGATGGAAATCGGCGGCGAAGAAGAAGATCAAGTCAAAGGCTTCAAAGACCTGACGGTCGTATTGCTGATTTCGATTGCCGCCATCTTTCTGGCGCTGGTCTTTCAATTCAAACACGCGATCAAACCGCTGATCGTCTTCGCGGCGATTCCGTTCGGGATGGTCGGCGCGTTGGCGGCGCTGTGGGTGATGGGCACGCCGTTCGGCTTTATGGCGTTTCTGGGCTGCGTGAGTCTGGTCGGCGTGATCGTGAGCCACGTCATCGTGCTCTTTGATTTCATCGAGGAAGCGCACAAACACGGCGAGTCGTTGCGCGACGCCTTGCTGGACGCGGGGATCATGCGTTTGCGGCCCGTGCTGATTACGGTGGGCGCGACGGTGATTGCGCTGTTTCCGTTGGCCGCGCACGGCGGGCCGTTATGGGAACCGATGTGTTACGCGCAGATTGGCGGGTTGAGCGTAGCGACGTTTGTGACGCTGCTGTTGGTGCCGGTGCTTTACGCGATTTTCGTGTTGGATTTGAAACTGGTGAAGTGGGACAACGCGGCAACGCATGAAACGACATTGGCGGTTGCCCCTTCGTCAACTGCGGCGGCGCTGCGATAAAGGATAGCGCAGTTACATCGCTTTTTGTCGTACAGCGGCTTGGAATAGATCGCCCAATCGGCAGCGAAACCCGGGCAACAGAGTTTCACTGGCGAGGTCATCGTTTTCGCTGAGGGCTTGCACCGCATAAGGAGAAGTCCACAACTGAGCCTCTTTGCCTTCAAGGGAAATAAACCAGACTTCGCGCACACCGGCGGCAAAATAATCGTGGCGTTTCTGATTCACCTTAATCCAGATGTCATTCGGTGAAATGACTTCGATGGCGACGTCAGGGACGATTTCCCATTTGCCGACCGGTTCGCCTGCTTCGGGAAAGCGTTCCGCTGAAACGAAACCGATGTCAGGCAAACGCTCGTTCTTCCCAATCATGAAAGTGGTGTCAGGCGTATAAAGGCTGCCTACTCCGGTTTGTTTCAGATAAATCCAAAGTTCACCAATCAATCGAGCGGTCACGCCGCCGTGCAATGCGCTTGCCATTTCTTTTACCTCCGGTTGACCGTTGACGATTTCGTAATCGCGTTCGTCATCTAATGCGAATGATGGCTCAAATTGCGGCACTGGCTGCGGCGCAAGCGCGACACCAAATCCGGTTTGTGTGGCGAGTTCTGCGACAGGAGTCATAAGCGTTACTTCCTTTTGATCAATCTTGCTTGAGAGCGTCCGCATTGTAGGTTTCGCTCAACGGAGTGGCAATGCGATCTTTTCTTCTCAACTAATCAACTTTGGGCGTAAGTGAAAGGCCTTTACCGCAAGCTGTCGCATTGCTCTCTTTGTTCTGGTGATAACGAACCAAACCTTCTTCTGTCATATTGAAATCACGCTCGCTTCGTTTTTCGTTTGCGGTCATCGCACGAATGCAATATGTCTCAGGCGTTGCACTTACACTCACATAAACATAACCCGCAATCTGACGATTCAACGTGTAATTCAGGCTAACCAATCCGCTGTCAGCCAGTTCTTCTAACGTTCCAAAATGCCCTTTCATCGCTTGAAACTGAGCTTGTGCGTTATGAAAGGTTCTCAACGTTTGGATAGCTCCTGTCTCTCTGTCTCTGTTCATAACGCTCTGAAACAGATGGCAAGAACTGAATAAAATAATCGTGGCAATCACAAGCAAAAACAATTTCATAACCCGCCCTCACGCCCTCGCCTTCCGCCGGTTCACTTCTTTTCAGTTCAGCAGCTTCGGCGTCGGCAAAGAAGCCAAATCAGGTTCTTCCAATGCCGCCAATTCTTCGTCCACATTCCAAATCTCGAAAAGCTCGCGCGGCACTTCGGTCACAAAGCGCGAAGGCCGTTGCACGATGCTTTGGCGCGAACGGTCGGATTCAAGCAGCGGGAAACAGACATACAACTCGTCTTGCGCGCGCGTGAGGGCTACATAAAACAACCGGCGCTCTTCTTCTTCGCCTTCAATGTCGCGCAGGCTGCGGGCTGAAGGGAAACGTCCGTCAGCCGCCCAGATCAGAAAGAGGATGCGCCATTCCAGGCCTTTGGCCTGATGCACCGAAGACAGCACGACGTGTTCGTCTTCGTCCGCGCCTTCTTCAACATCTTGCCCCACCGTAGCGCCGGGTGCGCCGAAGCGTTCGGTATTGATGAGCGCGAGTTCGCTCAATAACTGCTCAGTCGTCTCAAAGCGCAGCGCGTAATTCGCTAATTGCCGCAGGTCTTCTTCGCGCGCTTCGGCGTTTTCGTAATTGGCTTGCAGGTATTCCAAATAGCCGTGTTGCAACACGAGTTCGATTTGTTTCGCCGGTTGATTGGCGGCGTCGAGCAAGGCTGCGATCAACGCGGCGAATTCCTGCCAACCTCCCGAGACGCCTTTGGGCAAGGCTTTGGCGAATTCGTCGGCGCGCACCAACGCCAACGGTTCCGCCGCAGCCGCCAGCCGTTCCCACACGCGCGCTGCCGTAGCGTTGCCGACTTTGGGAATGAGTTTGAGTACGCGCTTCCACGCCAGTTCGTCGCGCGGATTGATGAGCAGCCGCAAATAACTCGTCACGTCTTTGATGTGCGCCTGTTCAAAGAACCGCACGCCCGAACGAATGTCGTAAGGAATGCCGCGCCGCGTGAGTTCGAGTTGCAATTCGAGCGAGTGAAAGTGCGAACGATAAAGCACGGCGATTTCGTCAAGCGGCGTGCCTTCATCGCGGAGTTCGAGAATGCGCGCGGCGACGAACGAAGCCTGTTGCTCTACGTCACGCAGCGGCACGAGCGCGGGCGTGAAGTTGCGCGACGCGCGCATCGCTTGCAGGTATTTGGGAAACTGCCGTTTGTTCATGCCTACGGCGGCGTTGGCGAGCATGAGAATTTCGGGCGTCGAGCGGTAATTCGATTCGAGCTTGAACACCTGCGCGTCGGGATAGCGATCCTTAAATTCGTAGATGTTCGCAAAGTGCGCGCCGCGCCAGCCGAAGATGCTTTGCGCGTCGTCGCCTACGACCATCAGGTTGCGGTGGCGGTGGGCGAGCAGGTCAATGATCTCGGCCTGCAACTTGTTGGTGTCCTGATATTCGTCAACGAGGATGTATTCAAACTGCTCCTGATAAACGGCGGCGATGTCGGGTTTCTCGATCAACAGGCGCTTCCAGTTCACCAGCAAATCGTCGTAATCCATCGCGTTGCGGTCGAGCTTGCGGGCTTGATAGAGGCGGTCTACGCGCTCGATGGGCGCGGTGAGCAATTCGAACTGCGGATATTTGGCGACGATCAATTGCGCGAGCGGCGTATCGGTATTGGTCGCCAGCGAAAACATTTCGCGCAACACTTCGCCTTTCGGGAAGCGGCGCGCTTTGGTGTCAATCGCGGCTTCTTCGACACAGGCGTCCACGAGGTCTTTGCTGTCTTCGGCGTCGAGAATCGTGAAGTTGCTCTCGTAACCCAAACTCGCGGCATGACGGCGCAAGATGCGATTGCCGATGGAATGAAACGTCCCGCCCCACACGCGCCGCACTTCCTGTTTGAGCAGGGTTTCTACGCGCCCGACCATCTCGCGCGCGGCGCGATTGGTAAAAGTGACCAGCAAGATGCGCGACGGATTCACGCCCGCCTCGATCAACCGCGTCACGCGATAAGTCACCGTACGCGTCTTGCCCGAACCCGCGCCCGCAATGACCAGCAACGGGCCTTTGCCTGCCATGACTACGGCGCGCTGCTCATCGTTGAGTTCCTTTTGGTAAGGCACGATGGCAGGTTTGGCGGCAGTGGCTTTGATGGTGAATTTGCGCATCGAAAGGTCTATTGCAAGTCAGAAAAGCGCTGGGCATAATGCTGACGACGGGTGCCCTGAGCTTTACGGGGAGTTATGGCGTGGCTGAAATGCCGCGCGCCTATCATCCAATAGTTTCAAAACACTGAAACGCGAAGAAGGTCACGGTACGCCGTGGCCTTCTTTTTTGTCCGGGAGAGGCAACAGCGTAACCTTCTCCGCAAAGCGTTGGTATGCGTCAACCAGCGGCGGACGCCGCCGTGGCTTGTCGGTGTCGTCAGGCTCGCGCTCTTGCGCGTAGCTCTCCATCGCCGCGATGTTAGCAAGATAAGCCGCTACATCCGCCAGTTGAATGCCCGCATAAAATTCCGACCGTCCGAACCACGGCGTGCCGAGAAAGCGTCCCTGTTGGTCTTGTTGCTTTTCCCAAGCGCGGTAAACCTGCACCAATTGTTTGTTCTCAGCATCCGTGCGCGTATCCACAAACAACATGCCGAGTTCGTTTTGTTCGGCCAACCCACGACCCAGATGTTCCAGCAAATGGCGAAAGGCGATGCCGTAAAGTTCCTGATGCGTGCGCCTGGTTTCTAGTTTAGCGCGGTTGATGAGAACGGTATAAATCTGGCAAGGCAGGCGTGCCATCAATTCCGCTACGTCGTGAAAGGCTTGTAAGCGCGCGGCCCAGTCCCAACCGCTGTATACATCATCTCCCTGTCTGAGGTAGCGCCCCTTGATTTCGAATTCTTCCGGTTCAAAAGCGGAAATCCAATTCCGTTTCAATTGCAGCACTTCGCGTTCGGCGAGCGGGCAATCTGTCGCGGCGAGGCTCACGGCTGAAAGAACAAAGAAATCCTCTTCAGGGCGCTTGCCCGGCTGCTTGCTTTGGCTGGTGCCACTTTCGTCAATATAAAAATGGATCATCTTGTTACCTGCTATGTTGTACTCGCGCGCAATCGAAAACCGCTTGGCCGCAGTTGCTTTGATAGTGAATTTGCGCAGTGTTCAGTTGCCGGTGGTCAGTTGTCGGTGGTCGGTTGTTTCTCAACGTCATCACGAACGCGCGCCCCAGCCCGTGATAACGGGCTTTCCGCGCAGCGGCGGTTAGGCCAGTCGTTTACGGCTGGTGCGAGCGCGAGCGGTTGTCGCTAGGGCATTTTAACGTCCTTGTTCGGTGGGCTTCAGCCACGAGGCATTGCGGCTAAAGCCCATCAGAGGAAGCACGCTAAAGCGCGCTAAGAGATTTGCTCGCTGCCTCACCAGCCGTCGAACGGCTGGCCTAACCGCCGCTACGCGGAAAGCCCGTTGTCACGGGCTGGGAGCATTCGTGATCGTGTTGTTCATAAAGCAAAGGGCTACGGAGTCCTCGCAGACAATACAACACGCAAACCGAGATTGACGCTGCAAACATCCGATTTGGCATAGCTACGAACGGCGGAGCGGACGGACGCAGTATCGCAATCCCACGCCCCCCCCGCGCACCACGTGATAGCGCGAATCCCCACCACTCAACCAAGCTGAGTCATCCGTTGGCGCACCGTCATAATCCTGATGCCAAACATCTTCACACCATTCCCACACATTCCCATGCATATCAAACAGACCAAAAGCATTCGCCTGTTTCTGACCAACCGGAAGGGTCGAATATTCAACGTACCAAGCTATTGCTTTAAGCTCGCCTGCATGAGCGCCCGTTGTACCCGCGCGACAGGCGTACTCCCATTCAGCTTCCGTCGGTAAGCGATAAGCTTTGCCGGTCAATTGCGACAGCTTCTGGCAAAACTCTTTAGCGTCATTCCACGATACACACTCAACTGGTAGGTTATCGCCTTTGACCCCAGATGGGTTGTCACCCATCACCGATCTCCATTGCGCCTGCGTGATGGGGTATTTGCCAATTGCGAAGGCCGCGATGTTGACGCGACGCTGCGGCTCTTCGTTAGCGCTGCGGCCTGCTTCATTGTCAGGCGAACCCATCAGAAACGAACCGGCAGGTACAGCTTTCATTTCGAGGTTGACGCCGTTGATGATGTCGGTGAAATCCTTAACTAGCAGAGCGACATTCAACGCATCCAACATCTCCTTCGCATTCTTGAAACGTTCGCGGTAATCATACTGAATGGCGCGCTCCAACGATTGGGTCAGCGGCTGACTCAGCTTGCCCGTGTATTGACGCCAGCGTAACTCGCCGCTCGCCAGATCATTCAACTCGTGCGGTTGGCGTCCGGTGAGGGCGAAGATCATGGTCATCGCCAGACTATACAAATCGCTGGCATAAACCGGACGGCCTACGCTTTGTTCGGCGGGCGCGTAACCCGGCGTGCCAATGATGAGCGAAGATTGTTGCGGCGTGCCGTAAGCATCCAGCACGGTCGTGACGATTTCTTTGACCGCGCCGAAATCAATCAACACAGGTTGCCCCGTGCTGGCGCGCAACAAAATGTTGTCGGGTTTGATGTCACGATGAATGATGCCTTGCGCGTGTATCTCGTGCAGCGCCTTGAGCAAACTCGTCAGCAACTGCCGCGTCGTCGCCTCATCCAAACGGCCTTGCGCGCGTACGAACTCGTTCAGCGTCTGGCCTTCGATGAATTCCTGCACGAGGTAATAATCGCCGGCTTCGCTGAAAAAGGCGTAAAGCTTGGGTACGTGACGGCATACGTCTGAGAGCGATTCCAGCACGGCGGCTTCGCGCTCGAACCGTTCGCGGACGATCTCATAAGTGCGCGCGTCATATTGCTGTTGCGGCTTGAACTTCTTGATGACGACCTTGCGCTGCGAAGGCAACTGACGATCTAAGGCAACGAAGGTCTCGCCGAATCCGCCCGCACTGAGCGTCTGGATGATTTCGTAACGGCCTTGCAATAAAGCGTTCATAGGGATGGATCCAATTAAGTCTGAAGATGGCGCGATTGCGCGCGCAGAATACTACAAGGGGCAACGAGCGACGATGGCTAAGAAAAAAACCTATTCTCTCAGTATTTCAGCAAGGCTCAACGCGGTAGCGACAGTAGCGCAATCTGCCGAGATTGCGTTGCTTCACTTACCCAAGCCACGGAGTTCGTGTTCGCAATCAATGCCGTACCCTCACCACGCTGCGCAATCTCGGAGTCCGTGGTCGCAATCAATGTCATCAATTACCACGCCACGCAATCTCGGCAGCATTAGTTTCTACACAAGTGGCGGAATAGGTCATAATTGATTGTATGCAATCAATTTACCGGAATTGGAGC
>JABFSD010000390.1 GCA_013140935.1 Acidobacteriota bacterium | reverse complement strand
CGCCCTGACTCGCGTCAACCACGAGCAGCGCGCCTTCGCAGGCCGAAAGGCTGCGCGAGACTTCGTAGCTGAAATCTACGTGGCCGGGCGTATCAATCAAGTTGAGAATGTAATCCTTCCCGTCCTTCGCCGTGTAATTCAACCGCACCGCGTGCGCCTTGATCGTAATGCCGCGCTCGCGTTCCAAATCCATTGCGTCCAACACCTGGTCAGACATCTCGCGCGATTCGAGCGCGCCGGTTTTCTCTAACAATCGGTCAGAAAGCGTCGTCTTGCCGTGGTCAATGTGTGCCACGATAGAAAAATTGCGAATGTTTGCTGCCATAAGAAAGGTACTGCATAAAAAAAGGGGAAACAAGGTGGCCGGTAAATTGCAGCTTACCTTTTCAACTGCGGCATTTCAATTTGCCAAATAGCTAAGTTAGACCGGTGGTCTGAAACAATTTGCTACGACATAAGAATAGAAGAAACTCGAATCCGCCAATGAACCCTCATTACGGTTTCTTGTCTTTTTTCTTATCGCTTTTGAATGAACTCCAAATATCTTTGGCACCGCCGATGATGCCGCCGATGCCTTTGAGCGTACGTTCGGCTTCGCGTTCCTTTTCGGCGCGTTTCTGCGCTTCCTTTTCGCGTTTGCGTTCTTCTTCGGCATTCGCCGTTACGACGGGTGCAGCCCGTGGCGCGGCGGGCGCGGGTTGCACACGCGTCGGAAGGGCGGCGGGTGGTGCGGCAGATGGTGGGTAAGCAGGTGGCGCAGAACGCTTGCTACGACGCGGGGCCGGCGGCGGCGGCGCGACTGTCGCATTCGTCGTGGGCGTTTCGTTGGCGATGTGAATGGAATCTGCCGGATGCGGCGCTCCGGCTTGCGGCGGCGCAGTGAACGACGGTGGCACGACGGGTTCGCTGGAAACCTCGGCGGGCGTAGGCGCTTCGACGACGGCGGGCGCGGGCGCGGGTTTGGGTGTCGCTGCACGATTGCCGAAAAACCAGGTCGCACCACCAAGCAGCACGACGGCGGCGGTTGCTGCCGCTGCGTAATGGCGCTTGTCGAAACGTTGCGGCAGCACCGGCTTTCTCAGCGATACTTGAGAGGAAGAAGCAACGCGCGTGGCTTGAATCAATTGATCGGCAAGGCTGCCGCGACTGGCTTGCCAGTCCGCACCCGAAGGAACCGTCGTGCTGGCGGGTTCGTTGAGCATCGGCATCACGTCAGCGGGTGACGGATGAAGCGACACGCTGCTGTGGCGCGCGGCGTCAATCAGTGCGGCGTGCAGGTCCAGCGCAGTTTGAAAGCGGTCGGCGGGGTCTTTGGCAAGCGCGCGCAGAATGAGGTGTTCGATAGCGGGCGGCACGTGTTGCGCGAAACGGCGCGGCGGGGGCGGCGGTTCTTCGAGATGCGCGTGCATCAGATCGTATTCGCTGTCGCTGCGAAACGGCACGCGACCGGTGAGCAGTTCGTAAAGCACTACGCCGAGCGCGTAAATGTCGCTGCGGGCGTCGGTCTCTTGCCCGCGCACATGTTCGGGCGCCATGTATTCGAGCGTGCCGACGATGCGGCCCGTGCGGGTTTGGCGCGCTTTACCCAGCAAGCGCGCGATACCGAAATCCATTACCTTGATCGTGCCGCCGTCGGTCAGCATCAGGTTGGCGGGTTTCAAATCACGATGGACGATGCCGAGTTGATGGGCGTGGGCGATGCCTTCGAGTACCTGACTGAACAGGCGCAGGCTCTGGCTGAGCGTCAACGCGCCGTGACGACGCAACAGCGCTTCGAGCGTTTCGCCGCGCACGAATTCCATGACCATTACGAAATCAGTGCCGTGCGGCAAGAGCGCGTGCAGCCGCGCTACGTAAGGATGATCGAGCCGCGCGAGGGTGATGGCTTCGTGACGGAAGCGTTCGACCAGTTGCGGTTGGCGCGCGAGTTCGGGACGCAGGACTTTGAGCGCGACTTCGCGTTCGAGCAACACGTCGCGGCCCTTGAAGACCGTGCCCATGCCGCCTTCGCCGATCAGGGTTTCGATTTGGTAATTGCCGATGGTGTTTTCTGACATGGTTTTACCTCGTTGAATGTTCTCTCACTCAGCAATGCGAAAAGCAGGCAGGGTTTGGCTCAAACGAAAGGGAAGAATTTTTTCAGGCACGTTGACCGCAGATGACGCGGATGCAGCGGATCAGCGCGGATTTCTTTTTTGATCCGCGCTGATCCGCTGCATCCGCGTCATCTGCGGTCAACGTACATTTGTGGAGTGAGCGCGTTGAGTCAGGCATTTGATTCAAGCCTCAGCCAGCCGCACAACCCCCGCCGTGATGTTGTCGTGTCCGCCGCGTTCTTTGGCGAGCGCGATGAATGCAGCGCAGGCGTCTGACGGCGTGGCGGCTTGGGCGATTTCCTGAATCTCGGCATCTGTCACCAAGTCATGCAAGCCGTCGGAACACAGCACGAATACGTCGGCGGCGCGCACCGGAAAAGGTTTTTCCCAACAGGCTACGTTGACGGCCGAGCGCGTGCCGAGCGCGCGCAACAACACATTGCGGTCGGCGTGTTGGCGCGCGTCGTTGCGATGCAAGACGCCGCGCCGCACCAAATCCATCACGGCGGAATGGTCTTCCGACATCAGATAAATCGCGCCGTCGCGTAACAGATACAAACGGCTGTCGCCTACGTGCGCGCAATAAGCGTGGCGTCCGCACAGGGCGAGCGCAGTGCAAGTCGTACCCATACCCAACAGTCGCATCGTGCGGCGCGCGGCTTGATGAATCGCGCGATTGGCTGCGTGAAAAGCGGCTTCGAGCGCCGCGTGCGGATCGCTCGCCGTCGTGGCGTAGTAATGCTCACGAATCGTTTCGACCGCCAACTGACTGGCTGTAGCGCCGCCTTGATGCCCGCCCAATCCATCAGCGACCAGCGCCAAGTGTCCGCGCAAACGCAACAGCGCATCGTTCTCAGGTTCGCACAACGTACCGCAATCCTGATTGGTCGCGCGCCAGCATCCGGCGTCGGAAAGAAAAGCCGCTTTGATCTTGGGCGGCGTCAGCGGCACATTGAGCGGCGTGTAATCGCGCGTCGGCGGCAAGGGCGCGCTGACTGTTACAACATCAAGCGAGTCTGAATTTTTTCGCATCCAGTTCAACATCCGAATCACCTCAATCGCGCCGGTGAGATGTAGAACAAGATGTCATCTTGTTCTACATCTCACGCCGATCATTTCACCGCGTAGGTATAACTGCGGCGATTGTCAGTCACCGCGAATTCAACTTGACGCACCGCACCGTCGCGCCGCAATTCGAGTGCGATGCGTTCGCCGACGCGGGCGTGCAAGGCGTGCGGCGTCACGCCCAATCGTTGCCCGGCTTGATAGACTTCGGCCTGGCCGTCTACTGCGTCAATGTGAATCGTGCGCAATTCGCCCGGCGTGGTTGTCGTGGCGCTGGGCCGTGGCGCGACGAAAGCGTTTGACGGTGGCGGCGACGACGTAGGCCAAAACAGAATCACACTCATCACCACGGCGAATAACGAAAACGCCACTGCATAAAACAGTCGCGGGCGAAGCGTCGGCTCAATCGGTTTGTGGGACAAGATGGCATCTTGTCCTGCAGGTTGCGCGAGTCGTTGCACCGCGCGCAGCAATTCGCCCGCGTCTGACGGACGTTCCGCCGGATTCTTTTTCAGGCATTGCGCGATCAATTCATCCAGCGCGCGCGGCACTGCCGAGTTGAGTTGCGAAGCGGCGGGATAGCTGCACTTCCTGATCTGTTCATAAAACTGCGTGAGCGTTTGTGACTCAAAGGGCAAGCGTCCCGTCACGAGTTGATAAAGCAATACGCCCAGCGCCCATACGTCGGAACGCGCGTCGGCGCGGCCTTCCAACTGTTCGGGCGCGAGGCAAGACAGCGTGCCGATGAAGGCTCCGGTCATCGTCATCTTGGGCGCGGCGCCGTCTTTGGCGATGCCGAAATCGAGCAGCTTAATTTCGCCTGCCGTGCTGAGCTTGATGTTGTTGGCTTTGATGTCGCGGTGAATGATTTTGTGTTCGTGCAAATAAGCCACCGCCGCGACGACGGCTTGAAAGTGTTTCAAGGCTTCGGCAGGCGCGAACCGCTGGCGCGTTTCGAGCAGTTCGGCCAGCGTCTGGCCGTCAACGTATTCAAGAATCAAACACGGCTGGCCTTGCCATTCGAGAAAGTCATGCAGCGCAGCGATATTGGGATGGTGCAATCCGGCTTGAATGCGGGCTTCGTTGATCGAACGTTCGCGCAACGCGCCGGTTGAATCTTTGAGCAATTTGATGGCGACAACGCGCTTGATTTGCGGATGCACGGCGCGATAGACCTCGCCCATTCCGCCGCTGCCCAGCAACTCGGCTAATTCGTAACCATTGATGGTGGTTGGCTTGTTCATGGGAATCTCGCACGTAGCACAGACTTCAGTCTGTGACCCATAGCGTGGACTTTAGTCCGCGCGGCTGCGCTGTGACACGCGGACTGAAGTCCACGCTACGTTCACAGACTGAAGTCTGTGCTACTACTTCGGCGTCGTCGTCATTAGTTCGCGCGCAAAACGAATCGGTACGGCGAAG
>JABFSD010000213.1 GCA_013140935.1 Acidobacteriota bacterium | reverse complement strand
ATTATGAGAAGGACGTTGAAGCGCCCTCTGTTCATTGCTTACCGCATCAACCATCCGTGCAATGGATGGCCTAATTGCCCTACGGGGAAGCCCGCTTAAAGCGGGCTGATGAACTGATCTGCCTTTTTTGTTCAAATAGCAGATAGATGTTTTTTACGAGAGGAATAAATCAGCAAGATGAAATCAACGATTGTTACCGCGTTTGGTTGTCTGGCTTGTAGCGGCTTGCTTTGGGCATTGGTTAATCCCGCTCATCGAAGTGCAGCACAAGGCGGCGTGCGCAAGGTAGCGCCTACGCCAACTAAACCGCCTGTAACGTCAAAATCTGGCCCAGTAAGAACAAAACCGCGACCTGCAAAATCAACTGAACCGGAACAGCGGCAGCCCAGTTCACCTGCTGTACCCGATACCAGTCAGTACAATCCGCCTGTGATTAGGATTCCACAAATTGAAATGATTGAACTGCCTGGCGGAACATTCATTATGGGGTCGCCTTCTGTTGAAGTGGAACGAAGGGACGACGAATCATCGTTGCATCGCGTCAATGTACCAGCCTTTGCCATCGGCAAATACGAGATCACACAAGCACAGTGGCTGATGGTAATGCACACTAACCCATCGTTATTCCGTGATGAGAATCTACCCGTTGAAAATGTTACGTGGTACCAAGCCAAACAGTTTTGCCAGGCATTATCAGACAAGACAGGTAAGACTTACCGACTACCCACAGAAGCTGAATGGGAATATGCGGCACGCGCTGGTACAGAGACACCCGTTGCGTTTGGGTGGTCGCTCTCTTCCAGTCAGGCGAACTTTGATGGCAGCCTTCCATATGGCGGGGCAGCGACGGATGTATTTCGGAGGAAGACCACGGCTGTGGGGAGCTTTGCGGCGAATCGGTTTGGGCTGTTCGACATGCATGGCAATGTATCGGAATGGTGTGAAGATACTTGGCATGAAAATTACGTAGGAGCGCCAGTTGATGGCTCGGCTTGGTTGAACGGTGGAGATTCTAACCGCAGGGTTCTACGAAGTGGCTCATGGTACACAAGTGGGAGGAATTGCCGCTCAGCAGCCAGATATAAAGAAGATCCCTCCGCTCTAGCAAACTTTATAGGATTTCGCGTTGTGATGGATTCAAGGACGCGGTGACTTTCGTGTGAGTAGTCACTAAACACATCTCACACACGAACGACAGGCTACGGCTCATAATTCAAATTCGGCGCAAGCCACCGCTCCATCACGCTCAACTCCATCCCCTTGCGCCGCGCGTAATCTTTGACTTGATCGCGTTCGATTTTGCCGATTGCGAAAAGATGGCACGGGCAAAAGCTCAGGCTATGGGCCTTGTTTTACGTGTCCTTCCTTGATGTCTTCCGCTGTAGCTTTTCGGCGTGCTGAATGCCAGATTCGATAAACGCGAACGATTTGTTCGCCAGCTTCATCGTCATACTCAATGCCAAACAACACGCGATATTGTTGCTGACGCTTGCCGTAAAGTAACTGGCGGACTTCCAACGTCACGTCAGCGTTCTCAGGCGCAAGCGGGCAACGCAAAGGAGAGTTTTCGAGCGAGTTAATGGCAGACAATAACCCTTCGTACCAGTCGCCTGCCGTAGTCGGCGAATGATGTTTAACCCAGAAATAGGCATCTTCAGCGTCTGCCAACGCAGGGATAGAGATGTCAACGCGATATGCCATGTTTTTGTCGCAATTCCTCTAAGGCTTCGCGCGCAGGACGGCCTTCGCCCCGTTGAAAGCTCTCGATACCTTCACGCAATGCCGCGACTGAAGCGGCATACTCGGCGGCTTCCTCTGCCAATGTCGCTTCATCAAGTACCGTTAAACGGACTTGCTTGCCGGCAAACTCAGTAGCGCGCGCAATGACTTCTTCCCATGTACCTTCTAAAACCATTGTAGACATAACAACTCCTTTTGGCGGTCATTCTAAACGTTGAGCGTTACGGCTCATAATTCAAATTCGGCGCAAGCCATCGCTCCATCACACTCAATTCCATTCCTTTGCGCCGCGCGTAATCTTCCACTTGATCGCGCTCGATTTTGCCCAACGCAAAGTATTGCGAATCGGCGTTGGCGAAATACATGCCGCTGACCGAACTCGCAGGCCACATTGCGAAGCTCTCAGTCAACGCGATGCCCACATTCTTTTCAGCTTGCAGCAATTCAAACAGCGCACGTTTTTCGGTGTGGTCGGGTTGCGCGGGGTAACCGGGCGCGGGGCGGATGCCGCGATAGTTTTCTTTGATGAGTTGTTCCATCGTCAGCTTCTCGTTCGCACCGTAGCCCCAATCGGCGCGGGCTTTTTGGTGCAGGCATTCGGCGAAGGCTTCGGCCAGACGATCAGCCAGCGCCTTGACCATGATCGAGTTGTAATCGTCGTGTGCGGCTTCGTATTTAGCGCAGAGCGCTTCGACGCCGATGCCAGCCGTGACGGCGAAGGCTCCGAGCGAATCAAGACGATTCGTCTCACGCGGCGCGATGAAATCAGACAGGGCTTGATTGTGTTGTCCGGCGCGCTTTTCGATCTGTTGCCGCAGCGTATGAAAGGTCGTGATGACGGACGAACGCGAGGCGTCGCTATACAACTCAATGTCATCGCCTACGGAATTGGCAGGCCAGAAACCGTAAACGCCACGCGCGGTGAGCAGTTTCTTTTCGACGATTTCGTTGAGCAACGTTTGCGCGTCGGCGAAAAGTTTGCGCGCTTGTTCGCCTACAACAGCGTCGTCGAGGATGCGCGGATAGACGCCCGCCAACTCCCACGCATGAAAGAACGGCGACCAGTCAATGAAGGGCACGAGTTCGGCGAGCGGAAAATCGTTGAGTACGCGCAAGCCGGTGAACGCGGGCGCGGCCAAATCCGTCGTCGCCCAATCAATCGGCGTGGCGTTGGCGCGCGCTTGCTCAAGCGTAAGCATCTTGCGTTGCACGCGGCTGGCCTCGTGCGCTTCGCGGTCTTTGGTTTGTTGCAGCGAATTTTGAATCGCAAAGTTGGCGCGATGTTCGTCGCTGATGAGCTGGCCTACGACGGGGACGGCGCGCGAGGCGTCGAGTACGTGTACGACGGGCGGTTCGTAATGATGCGCAATTTTGACGGCGGTGTGGACGCGCGAAGTCGTCGCACCGCCAATCAACAGCGGCGTCGTGAAACCTTGCCGTTGCATCTCTTTGGCGACGTGCTGCATTTCTTCGAGCGACGGCGTAATCAAGCCTGACAGGCCGATGATGTCTACGTTGCGTGCTTTGGCTTCGGCGAGAATCTTGTCGGCTGAAACCATCACGCCCATATCAATCACTTCGTAATTGTTGCAGGCCAGCACGACGCCAACGATGTTTTTGCCGATGTCGTGTACGTCGCCTTTGACCGTCGCGAGCAAAATTTTGCCTTGCGGTTTGGTGTCAGCATTTTTCTCGGCTTCCATAAACGGCTGCAACCAGGCGACGGCCTTTTTCATGACGCGCGCCGATTTGACGACTTGGGGCAGAAACATTTTGCCTGCGCCGAATAGATCGCCGACGACGTTCATGCCGTCCATCAACGGGCCTTCGATCACGCTGATCGGACGACCGAGTTTTTGCCGCGCTTCTTCGGTGTCGGCTTCGACAAAGTCTGTGATGCCTTTGACCAGCGCGTGCGAGAGGCGTTCTTCAAGCGTCGCGCTGCGCCATTCGTCGGCAACGATTTCGGTTTTATCTTTTTGCTTGATCGTTTCGGCGAATGTCACTAATCGCTCAGTCGCGTCAGCACGGCGATTGAGCAAAACGTCTTCGACCAGTTCCAATAGGTCTTTGGGGATTTCGTCGTAAACCGCCAACTGCCCCGCGTTGACGATGCCCATGTCCAAACCGGCTTTGATCGCGTGATAGAGAAAGGCCGAGTGCATCGCTTCGCGCACTGTATTGTTGCCGCGAAACGAAAACGAAATGTTGCTCACGCCGCCGCTCACGCGCGCGCCCGTCAGGTTCTGCTTGATCCAGCGCGTAGCCTCGATGAAATCCACCGCGTAATTAGCGTGTTCTTCCAAGCCCGTGCCGACGGTCAAGATGTTCGGGTCGAAGATGATGTCTTGCGGCGGGAAGCCGGCCTGCTCGGTCAGAATGCGATAAGCGCGCGAGCAAATTTCCAAGCGTCGTTCGTAATTATCGGCTTGGCCTTTTTCGTCAAACGCCATCACGATGACCGCCGCGCCATAACGCCGCACGAGCCGCGCCTGTTCGATAAATTTTGCTTCGCCTTCTTTCATCGAAATCGAATTGACGACTGACTTGCCTTGCACGCAATGCAGACCGGCTTCGATGACCGACCACTTCGATGAATCAATGACGACGGGTACGCGGGCGATGTCTGGCTCGCTCGCAATCAAATTCAGAAAGCGCACCATCGCGGCTTCTGAATCGAGCATGCCTTCGTCCATGTTCACGTCAATCAGTTGCGCGCCGTTTTCGACTTGCTGGCGCGCGACGCTGAGGGCCGTTTCGTAATCGCCCTCCAAAATCAGCTTCGAAAATCGCGGCGAACCCGTCACGTTGGTGCGTTCGCCGATGTTGACGAAATTGGTTTCAGGC
>JABFSD010000432.1 GCA_013140935.1 Acidobacteriota bacterium | reverse complement strand
GCCTTGCATCAACGGCAAGCCGAAATCGTGATGAATCATCACTACGGTCGTAGCGATGGTCAGCACAATGAAGCCGAAGAAAATCGCTGCGTGAAAGAACCGCGCGTGCCTTTCGCGCAAGGTGCGTCGCTGCCCCAACGCGTGCTTGAGCAACAACTGCAAGCGTTCTTTCGGACGATCAAACCGATCCGCAGTTGAGCCTTGCCGCCATGTACGCACGCGCCGCCATACGCCCCACGCCGCGACGGCGAGCGAGACGGCGAACATGGGATAGATCACCCACGAGTGCGAGATATTCCAGAGGACTTCACGAGTTGGAGTGATTGGGTCAGTCAGAATCATTGCCTCGCAGCAGCTAGTTTCTCGCGCAAAAGCGGTACGACCTTCTTGTAATCCTCGACAATCCCAAAGCGGCAATGCTTGAAGATCGGCGCGTCGGCATCGGTGTTGATGGCGGCTACGACTTTGGAATCGGACATGCCTGCGAGGTGTTGGCTGGCACCGCTGATGGCTACGGCGAGATAGAGGCCGGGCGCGACCTTCTTGCCCGTCTGCCCCACCTGCCACGTAGGCGGACACCAGCCCGCATCACACGCCGCACGCGATGCCGCGACTTGCGCGTTAATCGTAGCGGCCAATGCTTTCAAGTCTTCAAACGGTTCCGGCCCGCCGAGTCCGCGTCCGCCTGAGACGATGATTTGCGCGTCTTCCAAACGGGCTTCTCCGGCGGATTCAGACTTGCGTTCGACGATGCGCGTGGCGCTGTTTGTCGTGAGCGTCAACGCAGCCGGTTCAACGTTCGCCGTCACGTCACGAGGCGCAGCCGGTTCAAACGCGCGCGCGCGCAACCAGACGACTGCCGGATTACGTTTGAGCGCAATCGTAGCCACCGCCTTGCCGCCATACACCGCACGTTTCACCTGCAAGTGTTCGCTGTGCGAAATGAGCTCGACGCCATCGGCGACGGCGCTGCCACCCAAGCGAAAGGCGAGACGCGGTGCGAGTTCCTGACTATAAGTATCGTTGCTCAACAACACGGCGCGCGGAGCCAGCGGCTGGCACAGTTGCGTGAGCGCGGCGAGACAGGTTTCGGGTTGATAGTCAGCTAACTCAGTTGCGACGCTTACGTGATCGGCAATCGCAGCGAGCGCGGCTTCGTCAGTCGCGGTGAACGCGCCGAGCATGATTGCGTGCAACTGACCGCCGAGCGCATCGGCGAGACGACGACCGGCTCCGGCGACGCCTTGCGTGGCGCGGTCAAATCCGGCGGAAGCGAAAAGACAAATAATTACGTTGTTCATGTTTCCTGAGAAAGATCATCCACGAAGCCGCACGAAGGAAGACACGAAGAAATTGTTCTGCTTCGTGTCTTTCTTCGTGCGGCTTCGTGGACGAAAGATGATTGTTATCGAATTGCCGTATGCGTCGGCGTAGCTTTCGCTTTGCCGCCATCCACAATCGCCTGATTCGCCAGCACCTGAAAGTCCTGCCGGATGTTGATGTGCGTGTATGGAATGACTTGGGTCATCATTACGCCGATGAGTTCTTCCTGCGGGTCTACCCAAAAATAAGTGCAGTAAGCGCCGCCCCAGCCGTATTGGCCGACTGACGTAGTGATGCCCGCCTGGCCTACGTCTTTGACGACGTTGTAACCCAAGCCGAAACCGTAACCGGGGCCACTCAACCAGACGGGCAAGTCGCCGATGTGATTGACAGTCATGAGTTCGACGGTCTTGCGACCGAGGATGCGCGTGCCATCGAGTTCGCCGCCGTTAAGCATCATCTGATGAAAGCGCACGTAATCGGCCACGGTCGAAACCAAGCCGCCCGCGCCTGAGAAATAAATGTTCGGCTCTTTGACGAAGCGGCTTTCGGCGTTGGCGGCTTCCATCAGTTTGATCTTGTTGCCGTTCTTGTCGTCGGGTTGATAGAGCGTAGCGAAACGATTGAGCTTGCTCGTCGGCAGATAGAAATGCGTGTCCTTCATTTTCAGCGGCGCGAAGATGCGCTTCTGTTGAAATTCATCAAGCGTCATGCCGGAGATGACTTCGACCAGACGGCCTACGACATCGGTGGCGGGGCCGTATTCCCACGCGTCGCCGGGATGAAAATTCAGCGGCAAGGCGGCGAGCCGTTTGACCATATCGCCGATGGTGTCATTGGGCTTGCGTGCATCGCGCAGCTTCGCCAGTTCGGGTTGCGTGATGCCGCGATAGGTGTTGGCGAAGCCTGCCGTATGCGTCAACACGTGCTTAAACGTAATCGGGCGCGCAGCGGGAATGAGTTTATAAGGCGTGCCAGTGCGCTCTTCGTTCAACGCAACTTGCGCGACTTTCGGGTTGGCAAATTCGGGCAGGAACTTCGCAATCGGGTCGTTGAGCAGGAAGTGGCCTTCTTCGTAAAGCATCATCAGCGCGACCGACGCGATGGGCTTCGTCATCGAAGCGATGCGAAAGATCGTGTCAGCCGTCATCGGTGTTTTGCTTTCGGTATCGCGGAAGCCAACCGTGTCTTGATAAACCACGCGGCCACGACGCGCTACGAGCGTGACGACGCCGGGCACGAGGCCTTTATCTACGTAACGCTGCATCGCGGTGTGGATGCGCGCGAGGCGTTCGCCCGACATGCCTACGTCTTCGGGCTTGGCGGTGGGCAGGCCAGTGGATGATGACGCGGTTGATTGTGCTTGTGTGATAGGTGTGCCGGTGAGCCACAACGCCGCGATGAGTGTGAATGCAAAGAATCTTTTCATGGGATTGCCTCCGAAGGTACAGCAACCTTTCCAGGTTGCTGCGGCCTTGCCAATGCGTCTGCTGCGGGAAACCGTACAGCAACCTGGAAAGGTTGCTGTACGGTTTATAACGCGCGTGTCACTTCCAAAATGCGCTGCGCCAGTTGTTCGACTTTTTGTTCGAGCGAATCGCCTGTGACGAATTCGCACTGCACGTCTTTGACGGGAATGCTCAGATCGGCCACCGCGTAATAGTCGCCGCCTGCGCGAATCGTCGCCACGTCTACGCCCAAATCTTCCAACGTAAATTTCGTGATCGGCGTACGCACCGACATCATCACGTCGCGGGTTTTGGGAATGCGCGGGACGTTGTGTTCATCGTTGGTGATCGAAACGACGAGCGGCGGCGTGGCTTCGACAAGCTCAAAGCCATTGTCGGTTTGGCGTTTGAGTTTAAGTTTGCCGTCGGCGCTTTCGATGGAATCAACAAAACCGACGTAAGGTGTATTCAACAACTCAGCCAACAGTGCGCCGGTTTGGCCTACGCCCCAGTCGCCGGATTCGCGGCCTGTGAGAACCAAATCAAACGCGCCGAGTTTTTGAATCGCGGCGGTCAGCACTTGCGCTACGGCGAGCGGGTCGGGATTGGTTGCGCCATCGTTCATCACGTGCGTAGCGGCATCGGCTTTCATGGCGAGCGCCTTGCGCAGCGAGTCTTCCGCGTCCGCCGCGCCAAACGTCAGCGCCGTGATTTTGGCAGCGCCGAGTTTCTCTTTGGTTTGCAGCGCGGTTTCAATCGCGTTCTCGCAAAAGATGTTGGTGACGAGCGAGGCCGCACCGCGCACGGCTTCTTTCTTTTCGTTGTCCACGCGGAATTCGCGCGCAGGGGCCAGCGGGTCGAGGATTTGTTTGAGACAGACGACGATGTTCACGATAAAGAAAAGCCTTTCCGTAATGACGGCATTTAGTATTGGTTGACAGAATTTTTAACTACGTTGTGGCGACGCGATGGCCTGCCTATAATGCGCGCGCTCGACGAACTTACCGACCGGTCAGCAAATTATCTTCGCGTTATATCACTGTCAAGCTGCATTCATGATTCGAGGTCGGGAGCGTTGATTCGTGGCTCCCGGCATTAACCATCAACAACCCGGAATTGCAGAAATCCGCCAGGAGGTAGCTTATGTCGAGCCCCAGATCACTCTTTCGATCACTCTTTTTGTCGTCTCTCGTTTTCTCACTCTTATGCGTAAGCAGTGCGTTGGCGCAAACCACCAACGGCAACTTGCGCGGTACGATCACCGATCAGACGGGCGCGGTCATGCCCAATGCGAGCATTACGGTCAAACACACAGAGACCGGAGCCGTGCGCCGCGCTGCGTCTAACGGCGAAGGGCTTTTCGCCGTAGACAACCTTGCGCCCGGCGTTTATGAACTCACGGCGGAGGCCACCGGCTTTCAAAAACAATTGCGCCGCTTCACCTTGCTGACCGGAGCCAGCGTCGAAGAGAACATCTCGATGACCGTCGGCGCGAGTTCCGAGACCGTCGTCATTACGTCGGACGCGGCGCAGGTCAACACCAGTGATTACAAAGTGGACGGCGTCATCACGCGCGACCGCATCGAGAACCTGCCGCTCAATGGCCGCAGCTTCCTTTCCCTCGCCAGTCTCGAACCGGGCGTGGATGTGACCTTCGATCCGAACCCGGGCGCGGGCGGGCCGAACAATTACTTTCGGGTTTCGATTGCGGGCAGCACCAGCACGTTGACGCGCATTTCGGTGGACGGGGCCAACGTCAACGACCGCATCACCGGCGGCACTTCGCAAAACTTCTCGCAAGAGACGGTGCAGGAGTTTCAAAT
>JABFSD010000124.1 GCA_013140935.1 Acidobacteriota bacterium | reverse complement strand
GTGTTAGTGATGGCGAGCAACATGACGATTCGTCACGAAGACACCGAAGCCGGCATTCAAATTTCGTATCAACAGCCGCAAACCGAAGGCATTAAGAAATACGGCAAGCGGCTGATCGTGCCGTCGCGTGTGCATGAATACGGCGCGTATGCGTTTCGGCAGTTGCGTTCGGGCGTACCGAGTCCTGTGCATTTAGACTTTCCTGCCGAAGTCGCGCGCGCTTCGTTCAAGACGGCGAGCGAGTTGGATTACTACTTCGACAAAGCGCGTTATCGCACCGACGCCAAACCGCATCCTGACCCGAAAGCGTTGAAAGCCGCGATTGATTTATTGAAACAGGCGCAACGTCCGATCATCGTTTCGAGCAACGGCGTTTTTTATAGCCGCGCGTGGGATGCGCTGAAACGATTGGCCGAGAAAGCCAACATCCCCGTCGTCGAATCAGGCGCGATGAAAGGACAATTCTCTGACGCGAGTCCGCTGTCGGCGAACGCTGCGCCTTCGGCTTTAGCCAGCGCCGATGTAGTTGTTCTCGTCGGCCAGTATTGCATGCCGACGGTCGGTGAATTCGCTTTTGGGCCTGATGCGAAATACATCCGCATTGATCCTGCGCCCGAAGACATCGGCCGCAACATGCCGATAGACATCGGCATGGTCAGTTGCGAAAAGGCCGCGCTCGAAGCCCTCGCCGATGCGATGCCCGCCATGAAACGTGACGCTTGGGTCGCTGAAATCGCCGCCGCACGCAAAAAGTTCGAAGACGAAAACGACGCGCATTACGCCAAAGGGCTGACTTACACCGACGCAGTGCACCCGGCGGTCATCACCAAAGAACTCAGCGATTTTATGTATCACGGCAAGTTGCCCAAAGAGCAGACGACCTTTGTCGCCGGCGGTTATGGCATTGCGCGATACGTGCGCCGTCGCTTGCGCGGCTATCGTCCGGGGCAAATTTTGAATGGCGCTTATCAATACGGCGCGATTGGCCCTGACGTAGGTTATGCGTTCGGCGCATCCGTCGCCGTGCAACACGGCATCGGCCCGCAAGCCGCACACAAAGGCGCTCCGGTGATTTGCGTGACGGGCGACGCAGGGATTGGTTACACGATCATGGAACTCGAAACCGCCGCCAAATATCGCATGCCGATGATCGTCATCGTTTATAACAACAACGCCTGGGGTACGTGGACAGGCAACGCGCGCTCACCCGTGACCTTGAGCATGCATCTGTTTCAAGAGAATGTGCGTTACGACAAAGTGGCTGAAGGGCTGGGTGCGCACGGTGAATACGTGACGAAACCGGGCGACTTCCGCGCGGCGCTCGAACGTTGTTACGACCTGGCGGTGAAAGAGCGGCGGCCTTCGCTGATTAACTGTCAGGCGAAAAAAGAATTTTGGAACAAGCAACAGTTCGAGCCAGGCTTTTTGGGGACGGTTGAGCCGGGCTGTATGTCGTATAACCACTGAGTAAAGAGCCGATTCGCTTTTTGACAATGCGCTCCCAAATCGGGACTATCCTAAGCACAAGGAGTAAGCGTGAGAATCATCAGCAAGCGCAGATTACGCGAATTCTGGGAGGTTTACCCTGAATCGAAGAAACCGTTGTTGGACTGGTACGATGTGGCGCGTAAAGCCGTCTGGCAAAACCTCGCCCACGTCCGGGAAAGTTTTCGGCACGCTGATCCGGTGGGCGATTGCACGGTCTTCAATATCAAAGGGAATGACTTTCGTTTAATCGTTACCATTCGATATCGAACGCGGCGGATTTACGTTTTGTATGTGCTCACGCATAAGGAATACGACAAGGAGAAGTGGAAAGATGACTGTTATTGCTAAAGCTCAGAGTGGCGTAGGCCGCACTACCAAATCATTCGACCAGCGCCGCTACGTTCGCTTGCTGGCGCGAACTGTCCCAGTAGCAATTCGCAATGATGCCGAGTGTAAGCGCGCCATTGCTGAGATTGACGCTCTCTTACGCAAAGGCAGCAACAACCTTACACCGGAAGAAGAGCGACTCCTGGAACTCTTATCTACATTAGTTGAGCAATATGAAGATGAAACGGAAGATTTTCCCGATTCCCCACCCTATCAAACACTGCAATTCCTGATGGAGCAGAATGATTTGCGACAAGTTGACTTAGTTAAATTTTTCGGCTCGCGCGGGCGCGTGTCAGAAGTCGTCAACGGCAAACGCGCCATTAGCAAAGCACAGGCGAAATCGTTGGGCGAGTTTTTCAGAGTTTCGCCGGAGTTGTTCATCTGACCGCTTATGCAATTCAGTGATTTCAGAGATTGGGATTTAGACAAACTCGAAGCCGCTTTCGGTTTGCGGCAAGTACGTCAATGCCAGTTGTTAGATGATTGGCTGGCGTCAAGTTACGAGCCGAGCGAGTTTGAGCGAACTTATCTGAACAAGTTGCAAGAGTCGCTGATTCTCGGCGTAGACAGTTGGAACGAAACCGAACTGGAAAACAAATTCATCAGTCCTTTGATCGTTTTTGTCGGGTTTGACAACGAACGGTTCGCTTACTTTCTGGAACGCGACCTGCTCGGCATCGTGGGCGATTATGAATTGGTGGGGCGCGTTGACGGGATGATCGCTTCGGGCTTTCGCAATCCGCATCAGCCTTATTTCTGCCTGAGCGAATACAAAAAACATCTTGATCCGACGGGCGATCCGGCGGCGCAAGCGTTGGCCGCGATGCTGGTCGCGCAAGAGTTGAACGAAAAGCGCAATCCGATTTATGGCACATACATCATCGGGCGAAACTGGTTTTTCATGACGTTGGCGGGGCGCGAATACTGCATCAGCCAAAATTACTCAGCGACGAAGGATGAACTGTTCGACATTTTCAGAATTATGCAGGGACTCAAACAGATCATCACTCAAGCGGTAGGCGCGAACTAAGCATGGCTGCAATACCGAAGAAGCCTTCGCTGGAAGTCGTACGCATAGCATTGCAGGGCTACGCTGATCGCGGTGTCTTTCGCGGCTTCAGCGAAAGCAAGCCGGGACAATTCAAATTCGTGTGGCTGTTGCAGCATCCGATGGAATTGCAACTCGACGCCGCCAAACAGGAATTGCGTTTCAAAAAGTTGCTGCCCTGCGTAGCGGCGCGTTCGGCGTTGTATTCCGAACTAAAGCAGGTCATCGAACAACGTCATGACCGCGCGCTGCCCGAACATCGTCGCGTAGACCGTCGCCGCGTTGCAGTCGCTTGTTCCAATCGCAGCGGTTTCGTTTCGCTTACGTTGACGGTCAAAAAAAATCAGTTTGAATACGGCGTGAATCGCCTCGTGGATCTGGTGCATGAATTGTTTTTGCACCTGTGCGAGTATCATCCCGAATACCTGATGGGGAATTTCAATGTACCGCAAGAGTAAGTGGTTAGTGCTTAGTGGCTGGTGGCTAGTGGTGGCGCTGGCGCTAATCGTGATGGCGCAAGAACCGCACCGCAATGTAGAAGCGCAGAAACTCAAGAATCCTGAACCGAAAAACGCTGAGACGCTCGAAGCGGGCAAGAAACTTTTTGCGCGGCATTGCGCTTCGTGCCACGGGCCGCAGGCGAAAGGCGATGGTGGGATGGCGCTGGCGGGCGGCACGCCTTCTGATCTAACGGATGAGACGTGGGATTACGGCTCGACCGACGGCGAGATTTTCGTAGCCATCCGCGAGGGCGTGTCAGCCGACATGCTCGCTTACAAAGACAAACTCAACGACAAGCAAATCTGGCAGGTCGTAACTTTCATTCGCTCTTTAGCCCCGAAAGCCAAAGACGAAAAACCATAATTCGCGTTCGTAGTTCCGCCTTCAGGCGGTTGGTTGGGTAACACAAACCAACCGCCTGAAGGCGGAACTACGAACGCGCTTAACGAGGAGACCTTATGAATCAGAGACGGATTTTATGCGCGGCGCTATTCGTAATGGCGACGCTTTCGCTGGCGAACGCGATGGCCGATGTCACAGGTACGTGGAAGCTCACGCTGACAACGCAACAAGGCACGAGCAATCCGACGGTGACGTTCAAACAAGAGGGCGAAGAGTTGACGGGCACGTATAAAGGCCGTTTGGGCGAAGCTCCGTTGAAAGGCACCGTCAAAGGCAACGCCATCAAATGGAGCCTCAAGGTCAACGCGCAAGGCAATGAATTGCAGGTTGATTACGACGGCACGATCGAAACCGACGGTACGATCAAAGGCAAAGCCAAATTCGGCGATTTCGGCGAAGGCACCTTCACCGGGAAAAAAGAATAACGGCATCAGGTCGGAAGAGTATTTTCTATTTGTCATTTCAAAGTTGTCATTTGTCATTGCCCGATGAAAGTCGCGTGTTCGCTGAAGCAATAACAAATTTCAACTGACAAATGGAAAATGAAACTCTCCGCTTATCTTTCGACACAGGGTCAGAAAAGTTACGTCATGAAAAAAATCATTGTCTGTCTGGTCTGTCTGCTGGCGCTCGTTTACGGCTGGTTGTCTCATTCCACCACCCAAGCCCAGCAAACCACTATGTCGCCGCCACTCGACGGCGCGAAGTTGTATGAACAACGTTGCGCAGTTTGTCACGACAACGCGCAAGACCGTACGCCGCCCAA
>JABFSD010000244.1 GCA_013140935.1 Acidobacteriota bacterium | reverse complement strand
CCATCACGCAACACGGTCACGCGGTCGCCAATCTCGAACAACTCTTCCATGCGATGCGAGATGTAAACGACGGCGACGCCCGCCGCTTTGAGTTGGCGGATGCGCGCGAACAACTCGGCAATCTCGCGTTCGGTCAACGCCGACGTAGGCTCATCCATAATCAGAATGCGCGCGTCGAGCGAGATGGCCTTGGCGACTTCGACCATTTGTTGCGCGGCGATGCTGAGTTCGCGCACTGGACGGCTGACATCGAGCGCAAGGCCGAGATCATTCACCAAGCGCGCGGCTGCTTGTTGCATCGCGCGACGATCAACCAAGCCGGGCAGGCGCACGGGTTCGCGTCCGAGAAAGATGTTTTCAGCAGCCGAGAGTTGCGGTACGAGATTGAGTTCCTGATAGATGATGCCGATGCCGAGTTGTTGCGCGTGTTTGGGACTTTTGATTTCGACCGCATGCCCATTGAGCGAAATCGCGCCCGCGCTTTTCTGATAAGCGCCGCTCAGGATTTTCATCAACGTAGACTTTCCCGCGCCATTTTCGCCCAGCAGGATGTGGACTTCGCCCGGCAGTAATTCAAAGCTCACTTCATCCAGTGCCACCACGCCGGGGAAGGTTTTGCGGATGCGCTCCATTTGCAATGCGGGTGATTGATACATGTTGCCCTCAGGTCACGGTCGAAATCATTAAACCAGTTGGCAACCAGTTGGCAAGCTCATCGTTTGGCAGCGCGGGTCGTGAATCTGACGACGCCCCACCTTTCAGGACGGTGCATATCAATCACGCCTTGCGGCGACCAGACCCAGTTGTCTTCTTTGGTGTTGGCGACTTTGCGATATTTACCGTCCACGATTTCGTGCTGCCATTCGACGCGCGAAAAGTTCACGCGCCATTCATCGCCTTCCTTCGGCGGCGCGGCCTGGTGCGCGTACTGCGCCAACGCTTGCCACGGCAACGCCAATTCGACCGTCCAGCCTCGGTCTTGATCTTTCGGATTATTCAACGTGCCGTTGACGCGCACCGCCGTCTTCAGCCCCGCAATGTTCCAACTGTTGTCGGCTGTGCCGCCGTCACGGTAAGGCTTCGGCAAAAACAAATCCCAGCCGGTGTTCAATGCATTGATCTCGAATTCGTAATACTCATTGCGGTCGCCGTTCGGATCAATGAAGACTTCGAAATCGTTGTCGTGAAAGATGACGGAATCGCGCTGGGTCAACGTGCCCCAAACGTGCGGCTCTGCCAACTCGGCGGCGATATAAAAGTATTGCGCGTCCCACAGCATTTTGACGCGCGTGGCGAAGCGCGGATTCGGTTTGAGGTCGCCCTCGATGTCAACGAAAGCCTCTGTCGCGGGAACCTTGCGCCATTCATCGAGCTTGCCGTCAATGACGATCTTTCGAGCGGCTTGATGGCAAACGTATTCTTTCGGCTGGGCCGAAACTGCCGAGGCATACATCATCAATAACAGCAACAGAAGCGTTCGTATGGTCATCGTATGTTTATCGTTGGCTTTTGCTTTCGTGCAGGCAAGCGAGAATCGCTTTTGCCGAGCGCTCGATGTCGCTTTCGGTCGTTGACCAGTTCGAGACCGAGATGCGCAGCGCGTGCTGGCCTTGCCACGTCGTACCGCCCGCCCAACAGGTTCCGTCTTGCTGTACGCGCCGCATCACCTCCGCCGTGAGCGCATCGTCAGCCTCGCGGTCATTGCCGCCGTTCACAAAGCGCACCAGCACCTGATTGATGACCACGTCGTTAAGGATTCGCACTTGCGGGTCGGCGGCCAAACGTTCGGCAAAGCGTCGCGCCAGGTGGCAGCAATGCTCGACGATGTTCGCTACGCCGTGGCGGCCCAACGCCCGCAGCGCGGCGTAAAGCGCAAAGCAACGCGCCCGCCGCGAAGCCTCTGGCACCCAGTTGTGATTGTCGCGCACTTCGTCTGGACTCGGCACGTAATAGGCCGCACTCAGCGTCATCGCGGCATAATGCGCGGCGCGGTCGCTTACGAACACCAAGCCGGAATCGTAAGGCACGTTCAGCCATTTGTGGCAATCCACCGAAAACGAATCAGCCTGATCGAGTTGCGTTACCAGAGCGCGATATTGCTCAGACGCCGCGACCCAACCGCCAAACGCGCCGTCTACGTGCAACCAGCCCGGCTGGTGAGGAAGCCGTGCACGCACGAGCGGCACGATTTCTGACAGCGGATCGAATGCGCCCGTGTTGACGTTGCCCGCCTGTGCGCACACCAACACCGGCGTATTGATGCGCGCGAGCGTCGCGCTGAGTTCGTCGGCTCGCATGCGTCCTTGTGCGTCGGTCGCCACGCGCGTCACGCGCTCGCGTCCCAAGCCGAGCATTTGCAGCGCGGCAAAAATCGAGATGTGTGATTCGTCGCTGGTTACCACTGTGAGGGCAGGCGCACCGAATAAGCCATCGGCTTCGACATCCCATCCGACGCTTTTGAGCAATGCGTGCCGCGCCGCCGCCAGCCCCGTGAAATTCGCCATCGTGCCGCCTGTTACCAACCCCATACTCATCTGGCTCGGCAACCCCAACAGTTCAAGCAGCCATATTCTGACAACCTCTTCAACCGCAGCCGCCGCCGGCGAAATCACAAACGAGAAAGCATTCTGATCCCACGCGGAGGCCAGCCAGTCTGCCGCCACGCTCACCGGCAACGCGCCGCCCGTCACAAAACCGAAGTAACGCGGCCCCGGCGTCGCCACCAAGCCCGGCTCAACGGCGGTGACCAGTTGCTCGATCACTTCGCCCGCAGCCATTCCCGCTGCTGGCAAGGTGCCACCTAAGCGTTCCAGCAAAGCGGAAAATTCGACCGGGCGGGCCACCGGCCGCTCGTGCAATCGCGCCAGATATTCCAGCGCAAGCGCCGAAGTTCGTTGAAATAACGCTTCATCGCTCATAGTTTTTTCAGAATTAACGCGCCGCGAATTTTTGCACACGCCAGTTTTTGATTTCCGCGACATAAAGCGCGCCCGTACTGTCCACCGCGATGTTATGCACGAAATCGAGCTTGCCAGGCACTTTGCCGTAACTGCTCAGCGTACCCAACACTTGCCCATCCATACTCAGTTTGAGGATGCGGTTGTTCACGCCGTCGCACATGTAAATGCAATTTTCTTTCGCCGAATAGGCCAGTCCCCACGGCGCACCGATCTCCGTCCACTTGCCGAGAAACTTGCCTTGCTTGTCGAAGATCTGAATACGTTGATTCGTGCGGTCAGCGACGTAAATGCGCTCTTCGCGGTCGAGGCAAACATCGTGTACGAGATTGAATTCGCCATCGCCCGTACCTTTCTTGCCCCAATGCGTGAGGTATTCGCCGTCCTTGTTGAATTTCACGACGCGCGCATTTTGATAACCGTCAGAGATATAAAGATTGCCTTCCCGATCAAAAGCGATGCCGGTCGGTTCGTTGAAAGCATCCTTGCTGTCGTTGTTGCCCGGCGTGCCTTGCCGGTTGCCGAGAATCATCAATACGCGGCCTTCCTGATTGCACTTGATGACGACGTGGCCTTTGACATCAATCAGCCAGACGTTGCCTGTGCTGTCTACGCGAATGCCGTGCGAAGAGATGATCTTGAGGTCGGGCCATGCTTGTAAAAACTTGCCGTCGCGGTCGAATTGCAGCACCGGATGCGCGCCGCGATTGAATACCCACACGTTGTCGCGGCTGTCGGTGGCTACGCCGGAAGCCTCGCCGAAATTCCAGCCTTTGGGCAGTTTTGCCCAACCGTTGACCAGTTGATGTGGCAAGGCCGGACCGGATTTGAGTTGCGCGAACACCGGCGTCAATACCGTCAGCGCAACGACGAATATGATGAGTCTGCTTTTCAAAAACATCTGAACCTCCAATAGACGACTAATTTTAGGGCGCGCCTTGGGCGCTGCGTGAAGCCAAGCGTTTCAATTACGCCGGGCAATTACACGATGGCGAAACATCCGTCACAAAGATCGCCGCACGAGGTCAGCGCCTGCGACGAGGCTTTTTAGTTTCTCTTTCGCCGCCCAACGAGCCGTTTGGCTCAGGCCGCAATCGGGCGCGAAGGAAAGCCTGTCGGCGGGCGCGAATGGCAAGCAGCGGCGGATGCGTTCGGCCACGTCGTGCGCTGCTTCAACGTAATAACTTTTCACATCAATCACGCCGACGGCTACGTCCATGCGCTCGGCGATGCTTTCGATCAATTCCAACTCAGCGAATTCGCGGCTCGCCATTTCGAGATGGATTTCGTTGACGTGCAAGTCGAGAAACGCGGGAAACATCGGCGCGTAGCTACGTTTGCCGACGGCGCGCGCTTTGTAATTGCCGAAGCAGGCGTGCGTCGAAAGGCGGCAACGATTCACCACCGATTCGACCGTGCGGTTGAAGATGTTGACGAAACGGCGCACGTCTTCGCGGTGGGCGTAACAACTCATCGAAGGTTCGTCTACGGTAATCTCAGTGCAGCCCGCCGCGACGAGCGCGGCCAATTCATCACGAACGATGGGCAACAACGCTTCAGTGATAGCGTAACGATCAGCGTATTGCGCGTTGGGCAGCAAACGTCCGCTCAAGGTGTAAGGGCCAGGCACGCTGGCTTTG
>JABFSD010000512.1 GCA_013140935.1 Acidobacteriota bacterium | reverse complement strand
TGGTGACGGCGATGACGAAAAGCTGCATCAGTTCAATGCCCAGATTGAAACCCAAAATGCTCAACGCCAACGGCCCCGCGCTGAGTTGCAAGTCAGACAACACCGTAGCGAACGCCAAGCCATGCACTAATCCAAATCCCGCCGCGACATAAACCTCTTTACCCGGAAACACCGGACGCATCGCATGAATCGCCGAGACGAGAATCGAAAACGCGATCAACACTTCGACGGGCTGTGGCGGCAAACGCAACCAACCCAACGCGCCAACTAACAAGGTGATGGAATGCCCCAACGTGAAAGCCGTAATGATTTTCAGCAGCCGCACCAGGCTGTAACGGCTGCCGCCAAAGCCGCCCCAACGCTTGCCGTTCACCAACAAAGTCGCAGGCAATAACAACACCAACAGAAACAGCAAATGGTCTGTGCCTTCTTTGATGTGTTGCATGCCGAGCCAAACCATGCCGACGAATCCCGCCCACCAACTGCCTTGTTCAAGATTGATTTCGAGGGGTTCGATGCGTGAGGTTCCGGTGTCAACGCGAATGACGCCGACTTGTTGCTCGCCGATTTGGCCGCGCTCCCAGTCATGGCGAATGGAAACGAGGGCTTTGTGCGTCACGACCTGATGCATGATCGCGTCGTAATGCAAGGTGAACCTGCGCGTCGTCACGCCCGCAGACGGTGTCAGCAAGAGTTGCACGGTGACTTCTTGAAACGTACCGCTTTGCGTTTGGGTAGCTCGTCCCACCTGCATCTCGCCCACTGTCACCGTCCAGCGTTGGTCTGGCGCTGTGACCGCACGCAAATGCGTCAGCAAGTAATCGCGCAACGGCGCTTGCCAACGCGGCAAGTTTTGAGCAGGGTTAATAGTGATTTCGTGGCCGAAGGCGAGTTCCAGTTCACTAAGCGGCAAGTGCAAGGTCATTGAGACTTGCTGGGAACTGACATCCAACGCCATCAACGTAGTCGGCTGTTCGTGTGCAAGAACGTGACGCGCCCCTGCGCACCACAGCCAGAGAAACAGCAATGCAGCTTTAAGCAACTTTGTCATGTGAATTTTATGGTGATGCTTACGGTCCCCGTCTTGGCGGAAAGTGGTTTGATCTCTTTCGTCATTGCCGTCAGCTATTACCTTGGTTGATGGTTTGCAAAAGGTGAACAGGCAGGCGCGCATAAATGGGTTGGAAGGAGTAAACGCACATTCACGTTCTGTGAATGCACTTCGCTTGTGACCAGGACGGGACGTTACGAAAGTTTCTGCCGTATGATCTTTTGCTGAAGTCAAATGAAAGGCTAAAGCGGCATCGTTCATATCGCAACCGGCAGGGTTTAATTCTTTCTCTCGGCCTATCACCAATCGGGTTTCCTGCCAGTAACCAGCCTGTGGCTTTTTAGCGCCACGCATCCGCACTGTCGCGCAAGCTACGCTGCGCGATGTTCCCTAATCGGGTTCAAGATGCCTTTCATTCCTTCAAGACTGACGGGATAAGTTCAGCCATATCTAGAATCGAAGACATTTCGCCATATCAATGAAAATGGAAAATGGGAAATGAATTCAATCAAGCTAAATTGAGGCTGATAAACTATGTTTGTAGGTCGCAGAGAGTTTTTGCATTGGTCAACCAGAACCGCCGGGGCGTCTTTAATCACCGGGCTGATTGGCACTGGCGCTGAAGAGTTGGGGGCAGGAGCCTTTCAACAACTTCGCCCTCTGTCCGGTCAGACCGCACCAATCACAGATGACGAACGCCGCGCTCGCATCGCCAAAGCGCAACGCCTGATGGTCGAAAACAAAATTGACGCCATCTATCTCGAAGGCGGTTCGAGTCTGTTTTATTTCACCGGCGTGCGTTGGGGAAACAGCGAGCGGATGTTTGCCGCAGTCATTCCCGCGAAAGGTGAAATTGCCCAAATCTCATGGATTACGCCCAAGTTTGAAGAAGCCCGCGCGCGCGAATTGATTCGCTTTGGCAAAGACATTCGCGCGTGGGAAGAAGACGAAAGCCCTTACCGCGTGGTCGCAGGAATCTTCAAAGATCGCGGCATCAGAACGGGTCGCATCGGTATGGAAGAGCGCGTGCGGTTCTTTCTCTTTGACGGCATTCGACAGGAAGCCAAACAGCTCGAATACACGAGCGCCGATCCGGTGACGGCGGGTTGCCGCATGATTAAATCGCCTGCCGAAATCGCGCTGCTGCAACGCGCCAACGACATCACGCTCGAAGCTTTCAAGAATGCCGCCGCTACGTTGAAAGAAGGCATGACGCAGTTTGAATTCGGCGCGCAGGTGCGTGCGGCCTTCAGTGCGTTGGGCAGCTCCGGCTCGGCGTTGATTGGCTTCGGCGAATACACCGCGTTCCCGCACGGCAGCATTCAGCCACAGAAATTAAAAGTCGGCGATGTCGTGCTGATGGATGGCGGATGCGCGGTCGAAGGCTATCAAGCCGACATTACGCGCACGTTTGTTTTCGGCAAACCGACGCCGCGGCAACGCGACATCTGGAACCTCGAACGCAAAGCGCAAGACGCAGCCTTTGCCGCCGCGAAACCGGGCGCGACCTGCGAAGCCGTAGACGCTGCTGCACGCAAGGTCATCACCGACGCGGGCTTCGGTCCCGATTACCAAGTGCCGGGCTTGCCTCATCGCACCGGCCACGGCATCGGCCTCGACGGACACGAATGGACGAATTTCGTGCGCGGCAATAAAACCAAATTGCTACCCGGCATGTGTTTCAGCGACGAGCCGATGATTGCGATTTACGGCGAGTTCGGCATCAGGCTGGAAGATTGTTTGTATATCACCGAAGACGGCGCGCGCTTTTTCACCAAACAGAGCGCCTCGATTGACCAGCCGTTCGGCTGAGGCAAGTGACAATGAAAAAACTGATTCTTACGTTTTGTTGTTTAGCGGCACTCACGGCGACGGCGAATGCGCAACAGCTTGAGGCCGTGCTGCGCGACGGTTTCACCTATCGCAACCTCGGCCCGTTTCGCGTAGGCGGTTGGGTGTCAGACATCGCCGTGCCCGAGATGCCCACGAAGGCGCATCTCTATACGTTTTATGTCGCGGCGCGGCACGGCGGCGTATTCAAGACGACGAATAACGGGACTACGTTTGAGCCGGTGTTTGATAATCAAAACGTAGCCGCTGTTGGCGCGCTCGCCGTAGCGCCGACAAATGAAAACATCGTGTGGGTCGGCACCGGCGACAATTCGTGCGCGCGTTCGGCCTACTGGGGCGACGGCGTTTACAAATCCACCGACGCGGGCAAGACGTGGCAGAACATGGGCTTGCGCGACAGCCATCACATCACGCGCATCGTCACTCATCCGGCGAACGCCGACATCGTTTACGTCGCGGCGATGGGGCATCTTTACACGACCAACGAAGAGCGCGGCGTATTCAAAACCACCGACGGCGGCAAGTCGTGGCAGAAGGTTTTGTATGTCAACGACCGTACGGGCACGATTGATTTGGTGTTGAGTCGCAGCGAGCCGAATACGCTGTATGCCGCCGCATATGATCTCAAGCGCGATCCGTGGCGCATCGTAGACGGCGGCGCGGGCAGCGGGATTTACAAGACTACGGATGGCGGCGCGAATTGGAAGAAGCTCGAAAACGGCTTGCCCACCGGCACGATTGGACGCATCGGCCTTGATCTGTTTCAGAAAAACCCGAACATTCTTTATGCCGTGATTGACAACCGCAACTTGCGCGCAGGTACTCAACAAATCATCAGCGGCGAGGTTTACCGCACCGATGACGCGGGCGCGACGTGGCGCAAGGTGAGCGCCGACAAAGACGACGTGAGCCGCAAGTCGGGCTATGCGTTCAATATCCTGCGCGTTCACCCTGAAAATCCTGACCGCGTCTTCATCACGGGTTCCAATCTGATTGAGTCAACCGATGGCGGCAAGACGTGGATTGGTTTGGCGGGCGGGTTTCAGCAACAGAGCTATCGTCCGTTTCGGCGCGCGTTCGGTGACTTCCGCGTGCTGTGGATTGATGCGCAGAATCCTGAACGAATGATGGCGGGTTCGGACGGCGGCGTTTATGTTTCTTATGACGGAGCGAAAACCTGCGATCACTTGAACAATTTGCCGCTCGGTGAGGTTTACGCGCTGACGGTGGATATGGCCGAGCCTTACAACATTTACGCGGGGCTGCAAGATCACGAATCGTGGCGCGGCCCCAGCAACGGCTGGTCGGGCAGCATCGGCATCGAAGACTGGACGACGACCGGCATCGGCGACGGGATGTATAACCAGGTTGACCCGACCGACAACCGCTGGGTTTATAACACGCAGGAATTCGGCAGGCCCGCGCGCTTCGATCAAAAGACGCGCGAACGCAAAACGATTACGCCGACACGCAAGCAGGGTGAGCCGATGCTGCGGTTCAATTGGGTCGCGCCGCTGCGCCTTTCGCCGCACGATGCGAAGACGCTTTATCTCGGCGCACAGGTGCTGTTTCGTTCGACGGATCGCGGCGATACGTGGCAAGAGATCAGTTCCGACTTGACGACGAACGATACGAACAAAATCAGCCCGCCTTCTGCGGCGATTCAGCATTGCACGATCACTACGATCTCTGAAT
>JABFSD010000075.1 GCA_013140935.1 Acidobacteriota bacterium | reverse complement strand
GAAAAGCAAAAAGCCAAGCGCGGCGCGGGGCTGCGTATTTTGACTGAGACGACGACTTCGCCTACGTTGACGGCGCAACTCAAACAGTTGCTCGCCGATTTGCCCGAAGCCAAGTGGCATGTTTACGACGCGGTGAGCAACAACAACGCGCGTATCGGCAGCCAGATCGCTTTCGGCCAGATGGTCAATTGCGTTTACAAATTCGACGCGGCTGACGTAGTACTTTCGCTTGATTCAGATTTTTTAGTCGAAGGCGCGGGACACGTTCGCTATGCGCGCGAGTTCATCAAGCGTCGCCGCCTGATCGAAGGCAAGAACGATATGAATCGTTTGTATGCCGTCGAAAGCACGATGACGCGCACGGGCGCGAAAGCCGACAACCGCCTGGCCTTGAAAGCCAGCGAGATTGAATCGTTCGCGCGCGCAGTTGCTGCTGCCGTCGGCGTAGCCGGTGCGGCAGGCAGCGTGAGCGGCAAGGCTGCGAAATTCGCTGAAGAAGTCGCCAAAGACCTGAAAGCACACAGCGGCAAAGCGTTGGTCGTAGCGGGCGCACATCAATCGCCTGCGGTACACGCGCTGGCACACGCGATGAACGCGGCGTTGGGTGCGATTGGCAATACGGTCGTCATCACCGATGCGCTCGAAGGCAATCCCGTAGACAACGTTGAATCCCTGAAGACGCTCACCGGCGAATTGAATGCTGGCAAGGTTGACGTGTTGGTGATTGCGACGGCGAATCCGGTTTTCACTGCGCCGGTTGATTTGAAATTCGCCGATGCGTTGCAGAAAGCGTCGTTGCGCGTACATCTCGGTTCGCACAACGACGAGACGGCTGAGTTGTGTCATTGGCACATTCCTGAATCGCATTACTTGGAAGACTGGAGCGACGCGCGCGCTTATGACGGCACGGCGACGTTGATTCAACCGCTCATTCAGCCGCTTTATAACAGCAAATCGCTGCACGAATTGATCGCGGCGTTGGCAGGGCAGGGAACCCGAACTTCGCAGGATTTTGTCAAAGCGACGTGGCGTTCGCTTGGTGCTGACAAGTGGAAGCAGGCGCTGCACGACGGCTTGATTGCGGGTACGGCGTTGCCTGCGCGGACGATTACGCTCGCGGGCGATTGGGCGTCGAAGCTGCCGCCAGCCAGTGTCGGCAAAGAGGAACTCGTCTTCCGTCTCGATCCGAACGTGTTGGATGGCCGCTACGCCAACAACGGCTGGTTGCAGGAACTGTCGAAGCCGCTGCAAAAAGTCACGTGGGACAATTACGCGGTGATGAGTCCGCACATGGCGGAAAAGCTGGGCGTGGCGCGCGAGAAAGAATGGGAGCCGTGGAAGTCGCACACCATCAATTTGAAACACGGCAATCTGAGCCTCGACGGCATCGCGGTCTTTGCGCAACCCGGACATCCCGACGATTCGATTACGGTTTATCTGGGTTACGGACGCAAGCGCGCGGGCAGCGTAGGCACGGGCTTGGGCTTCAACACCGGCAGCTTGCGCACGTCCGATGCGATGTGGATTGCGACCAAAGACCTGACGGTTGAAAAGGGCAGCGGCACTTACGAACTGGCGACGACGCAGGATCATTTTCACATTGATACGTCGGGCGTACCGGTCAATGTGATCGGCGAAACAGAAGGCGATTTGTCGAGCCGTCACATCGTCCGCACGACTGATCTCGCAAGCTATAACAAAGACCCGAAAGCGGTGCATCACGGCGCGCATCGGCCCGGCAAAGAGCTTTCGATCTTTCCGAATTACAGTTACGAAAACCGCGACCAGAAAGGCGAATTGCAGTACGCCTGGGGCATGGCGATTGATATGAATGCGTGCGTTGGTTGCAACGCCTGCGTCGTCGCCTGCCAGTCGGAAAACAACATCGCCGTCGTAGGCAAAGACCTCGTCAGTCGCGGACGCAGCATGCACTGGTTGCGCATTGACACCTATCTTAAAGGCGACGAAGCGAACCCCGAAGTTTTCTTCCAGCCGATGACGTGCCAGCACTGCGAAAACGCGCCGTGCGAAGTCGTTTGTCCGGTCAACGCTACGGTTCACGATTCAGAAGGCTTGAACGTACAGGTTTATAACCGCTGCGTTGGCACGCGCTATTGCGCGAACAACTGTCCTTACAAAGTGCGCCGCTTCAACTACCTGCTTTACGGAGATTGGGAAACGCCGAGTCTGAAAAACGTGCGCAATCCCGAAGTCACGGTGCGTACGCGCGGCGTGATGGAAAAATGCACTTACTGTTCGCAGCGCATTCAGCACGCCAAGATCGAAGCTGAAAAGCAAAATCGCCGCGTGCAAGACGGCGAGATTCTCACGGCTTGCCAATCGTCCTGTCCGACCGAAGCGATCATCTTCGGCGACATCAATGATCCGAACAGCCGCTTGAGCAAACTCAAACGCGAGCCGCGCAATTACGAAGTGCTGGCCGATTTGAATACGCGCCCGCGCACCAGCTATCTGGCGGAAATTCGCAACCCGAATGAAGCGTTGCATACCGGCAAGAAAGAGGCGCACGCATAGGTAACGTGGCGCAGGCTTCAGCCTGTGACCCGTTGTGTGGACTTTAGTCCGCACGATCAGCAAAGCTCGCGCGGACTAAAGTCCACGATACGTCACACAGGCTAAAGCCTGCGCCACGTATGAGGTTACTAAAGTTATGGCTGATGGAATGAACAAGGAAACTTACGTTGATCCGCGACCGCCGATGATCGGGCCGGGCCACGATGTACGTTCGCTGACGCAAAAGCTGACCGACATTGTGTTGGTGAAAGGCTTCAAGAAAGGCTGGCTGCTGGCGTTGTTTATCGCGCTGCAATTATTCGGCGTGTTGCACATCGCGATTGCCATGCTGGTCGGCAAAGGCGTAGGCATCTGGGGTAACTCGTCGCCGGTGTTCTGGGCTTTCGACATTATCAATTTCGTGTGGTGGATCGGCATCGGCCACGCGGGCACGTTGATCTCGGCGATCTTATTGTTGCTCAGGCAAAACTGGCGCAACTCGATCAACCGCTTTGCCGAAGCGATGACGCTGTTCGCGGTGGCATGCGCGGCGATGTTTCCGGCGTTGCACACGGGGCGTCCCTGGGTTGATTACTGGCTGTTCCCGCTTCCCAACACGATGGGGATGTGGCCGAATTTCAAAAGCCCGCTGATGTGGGACGTATTCGCCGTCAACACTTACGCGCTGGTCTCGTTGATCTTTTGGTTCATCGGCTTGATTCCCGACTTCGCTACGTTGCGCGACCGCACGAAGAGCAAGTTGCAAAAGTTCATCTTCGGCATGCTCTCGATGGGCTGGCGCGGAGACGCGCGCCACTGGCATCGTTATGAAACGGCTTATCTGCTGTTGGCCGGACTCTCGACGCCGCTCGTGCTTTCGGTGCATACCATCGTGTCCTTCGACTTCTCGATTGGCATCGTTCCCGGTTGGCACGCGACGATCTTCCCGCCTTATTTCGTAGCGGGCGCTGTTTACGCCGGATTCGCCATGGTGCTGACCATCGGCATTCCGGTGCGCAAGTTCTGGAAGCTCGAAGATTTCATCACCGAACGCCACATTCAAAACATGTGCAAGGTGATGCTGGCGACAGGCTTGATCGTGGTTTATGGCTACTTCATGGAGTTGTTCTTCGCGTTTTATAGCGGCAGCACCTACGAAGTTTTCATGATGAACAATCGCATGTTCGGCGAATACGGCTGGTCTTATTGGGCGCTCATCCTGTGCAATTTCGTGATTCCGCAGGCGCTTTGGTACAAGCCCTGGCGCAATAACAAGCTCGTGATTCTCGTGGTTTGCATGGCGATCAACATCGGCATGTGGCTCGAACGTTTCGTCATCATCGTGACCAGCTTGAACCGCGACTTCCTGCCCGCTTCGTGGAAGCATTACACGCCGACGGTGTGGGACTTCGCGATGTTTTCGGGCACGCTCGGCTTGTTCTTCACGCTGATGTTCCTGTTCCTGCGCTTCGTGCCGATGATTCCGATCTTCGAGATGAAGGCGCTGCTGCCTGAAACCAAAGTGGACGAACACCAGGTCGAACAGAAAGAAAAAGAAATCGAAAAGTCCAAAGGCTTACTGGGTTCGCCCGTGCCTACGTTTGGTGACTGATTGAGTTGCTAGTGATTAGTGGCTAGTGGCTAGTTTTAGCCCATCACTAGCCACTAGCAACTAGCCACTAACCACTAAGTTATGACGCATACAGAAGAAAAAAGCGCATACGGACTAATGGCTGAATTCGACGATGTGAATTCTGCCGTCGCGGCGGCGCGCAAGGTGTATGCGGCGGGCTATCGCCGCATCAACGCCTATTCGCCCTATCCGGTCGAAGAGTTGGCAGAAGCCATCGGTTTTCATAAAAACCTGGTGCCCGCCGTAGTTTTCATCGGCGGCTTTATGGGCTGTCTGGGCGGCTTCGTGATGATCTATTGGATGACGGCGATTGATTATCCGCTCAACGTCGGCGGACGCCCGTTGCTGAGTTTGCCCGCGTGGATTCCGATCATGTTCGAATGCACGATCTTGATCGCGGCACTTTCGGCAGTCATCGGCATGCTGGCGATGAACCGCTTGCCGCAACCTTATC
>JABFSD010001018.1 GCA_013140935.1 Acidobacteriota bacterium | reverse complement strand
GTTATTAGGTGCATTGCAAAACGTCGTCACAGGTATTTATATTCAGCCTTACCACTATTTGCATTATTTTGCGCGGCCTACGACTAACCTGGCGCTTGTGGCTTTGTGGGTGTGGGGAAGCAGTCGCTGGTTGAGCGGAGGGCGAAGCAGACTGATTACACAATACGTGAATGTGGCTGCGCTTACCTTATGTTTATGTGTGGCAGTGATTTTTCAACTAGCTCGTTATCGAGACGTAGCTTCACTGGCGCGCGAAGCCGTAGAGGCGCAACCCGCTTTGCAAGCCTTGCGAAATCATACTGTCACTAGCGCAGTCGTTTTTTGCCCCGAAACAACCGCACGTGAAGCCATTCCTCTTTATACCAATGCGGTAGCTTATTTTTCCCGACACATGTTGCTGAACGAAACGCCGCGCACTGAGACCGCGACGCAAGCGCGCATCGTAGCGATGCAATGGTTGGTCGGGATGAGTGCGGCAGAGTTTTCGGCCTGGACGAAGACGCGGCCTGTTGACGTATTTTTTCAACACTTGCAGCGCCCAGCTAATGCGCAAACGCAAAGCCAAATCAATGCAGTAATAGAAAGCCTGATGGCTCAGTTCGCCCGGTGGGAGCGAGAGCCGAATGTCGAAGCGTTGCTGCCTTTGCGTTACGCTTTGTTACAAAAAAAAATGAATTTAGATAGCACGCGTTTGCTGCGATATTTTCATTGCCAGATGATCTGGTCGGACGAGCATTACGCCTTGTTTTCGCTGGAGCGCCGATAATCAGCTATGTGCGGCATTTGTGGAATTGTAGGTACGACGGATAAATCGGTGATCGAAAGGATGGCCGGAACACTCGTTCATCGCGGGCCGGATGACGGCGGCGTTGAGGTATTTGAAAACCATAAACTGGCTTTGGGGCATCGGCGCTTGAGTGTGATTGATCTTTCTCCGCGCGGCCACCAGCCGATGAGCAACGACGACGGAAGCCTTTGGATTAGTTTTAACGGAGAGATTTATAACTACGCCGAGTTAAAAAAACGGCTTGATTCATCGGCCCATCGGTTCGCTTCTGACAGCGACACCGAAGTTATTTTGTATTTATATCAGGAACACGGCATCAAGGCATTTGCGATGCTGAATGGAATGTTTGCTTTTGCTTTGTATGATGCCCGTCGCGCGCGGCTTTTTTTGGTGCGCGATCATCTGGGCGTCAAGCCGCTTTATTACGTTGAAACCAATGGGCAATTCGTTTTTGGGTCAGAGATAAAAGCCTTGCTCGCATCTGGAAGTTATTCGCCTGAAATTAACTGGCAAGCCGTGCGAGATTTTTTCTCTTATTTATTCGTTCCCGCGCCGCAAACCATGTATCAAGGCGTTGCGCAATTGCCTCCGGCGCATTGGCTGGAATATGACTTGGAAAAAAAGCAGATCGTTCGTCTGGAATCTTATTGGCGCGTGAGTGAGTGGGGAAGTCCAGCGTCAGTCGCTGAACCGAGGCAGTTGGAAGAAGAGTTACGCGCTTTGTTGACGGATGCCGTGCGAAAGCAAATGGTAAGCGACGTGCCGTTGGGTGCGTTTTTGTCGGGCGGCGTTGACTCAAATTTAATCGTCGGTCTAATGGCACAAGCCTCACGTCAGCCGGTCAAAACATTCACCGTTTTATTTGAAGGCGCGGGGCTGGATTATTACGACGAGCGCGTCGAAGCGCGTCGCGTAGCAGAGCGTTTCGGCACGGAGCATCACGAATTGCCGATTGATCTTTCTCGACCGGAAGAAATGCTCGACCTCGTTCAATACTTCGACCAGCCGTTTGGGAATACAACGTTTTATTTAACTTATTTGCTATCGCGTTATACGCGCGAACATGTGACGGTAGCTTTGTCGGGTGCCGGCGGCGATGAGTTATTCGGCGGTTATCCGCGTTACCGTGCGGTGAAAGCCGCGCGCTGGTTGCGGTTCATACCGCGCTTTTTGTCAAAGGCGGCGTTACAACTCACGTCGCTTGCATCAGACAGCTTTGCCGACCGGCGCTGGCATCGTTTACGGGCTTTGTTGGGCGGGCTGGATAAAGACGAAGCGCGGCAATATCTGCAATGGGTTTATTATCTGGACGAAAGCCGCAAGGCTCAGTTGTTACAAGCACGTGGGCATTCCCCATTGCCTGCTCAGCGCATCTTGCAGGGGCATTTGGCTCATTATCCGAAAGAGTGGGATGACGGAAATCGTTTTTCTTATCTGGATACCGAAACTTTTTTGCCAGATAACCTGCTGGAATATTCCGACAAGATGAGTATGGCCTGGGCGTTGGAATTGCGTGTGCCTTATCTCGATTATCGGTTGGTAGAATTGGCTTTCAAGATTCCGTTTACCCAGAAACTCAACCGCCGAGGCAGTAAGCAAATTTTGCGGCGCGCATTTGCCGATTTGATTCCATTGGAAAATCAGCGCGTTCCCAAAAAAGGATTTAACGTGCCGCTGGGAAATTGGATGCGTACGAAGCTAGATCGTTATTTCGACCAGTTGTTGCCGCAGGATTATGTCGAGCGGCAAGGTATTTTTCATCACGCGATGATTACACAAATGCGGGAAGAACATCGGCGCGGGCGACGCGATAATTCTTATGAATTATTTTCGATTTTGATGTTCGATGCTTGGTATCGCAAATATATTCTTTAACCCCCCATAAAGTTGGATAAAGTTCGATAAAGTATGAAGCAGGTGTTACAAAATTTTCGTTCGGGTGAGCTTACGGTTGCCGACGTGCCCGAACCGCTCAGCAAAAGCGGCGGCATCGTGGTGCAAAACGTAACTTCGCTGATTAGTGCGGGTACGGAAAAGATGGCGATTGATTTGGCGCAAAAATCACTGCTCGGTAAAGCGAAAGAGCGCCCCGATTTGGTGCGACAGGTATGGCAAAAACTCAAACGGGACGGGTTAGCCAGCACTTTGAATACGGTAAAGGCCAAACTCGATATGCCGTTGGCGTTGGGTTATAGCTGCGCGGGTGTGGTGCGCGAAATCGGCGTGGGCGCGATGGAATTTCAGGTGGGTGACCGGGTGGCTTGCGCCGGAATGAATTATGCCTCGCATGCGGAAGTTATTTTTGTGCCGAAAAATCTGGCGGTAAAAATCCCTGGCGACGTTACTTTCGATGAGGCTGCTTTTGTTACTTTGGGAGCCATTGCGTTGCAGGGAGTACGCACGGCGGAAGTCAAGCTGGGGGAATGTGTGGCCGTCATTGGCTTAGGATTGCTGGGCTTGTTGACCGTGCAATTGTTAAAAGCGGCGGGTTGTCGTGTCATCGGAATTGATCTGGACGCGAGCAAGTTGGCGCTGACGCGTGAGTTGGGAGCCGATATTGCAGTGTTACGTAACAGCGAGGTTCAGTGGGCGATGCAGGATGCGACCGCCGGAATGGGAGCCGATGCGATTATTATTACGGCGGCGGCTGACACAAACGATCCCATTGAGTTGGCCGGAGAAATTGCGCGTGATCGTGCCATTGTTTCAATGGTTGGTGCGGTGGGAATGAATATCCCGCGCAAAATATATTATGAAAAAGAATTGCAGCTAAGGCTGTCGCGTTCTTATGGGCCGGGTCGTTACGACGCGCAATATGAAGAGCGAGGGATTGATTATCCGGTTGGTTATGTGCGCTGGACGGAACGACGGAACATGCAGGAGTTTTTGCGATTGGTGGCGAGTAAAGCGATCAATCTTGAAAAATTGATTACGCACCGCTTTCCCGTTGAACAGGCCGAAACGGCTTATGACATCATCACCGGCAAACAAAAAGAATCTTTTCTCGGCGTTTTATTAAAATACAGCCAGGCCGAAGCTGTTTCTGCCCGCACGCTTTTATTAAAAGATGGCGGTGTTTCAGCCAAACCGATTCGGCTAGGCGTAATTGGTGCGGGCAACTTTGCCAAGAGCGTCTTGTTACCGCGTATGGCAAAACTAAAAGACGTAGAGCTTTATGGTATCGCCACTGCCACCGGTCGCAGTGCGAAAATTATTGGTGAGCAATATGGTTTCAAGTTATGTACGACAGATTATCGTGAGTTATTAAGTGATGAACGAGTTACTACGGTGTTGATTGCTACGCGACATGACTACCACGCGCGTATGACGGCTGAGGCGTTGGCGGCGGGCAAAGCGGTTTACGTGGAAAAACCTTTGGCAATTGATGACGCGGGTTTGCAAGCGGTGAATGAAGTCGTTGCGCGGCACGGTGAGCGCATTTTCGTAGGATTCAATCGGCGTTTTTCTCCCTTCGCACAGGAGCTTAAACATAATTTTGCGGATGTTCCCGTGCTGGCGCTGACTTATCGCGTGAATGCGGGGCAGATTCCGCCAGAGAGTTGGATTCAGCAAGCCGAGGGCGGCGGGCGTATCGTCGGCGAGGTATGTCACTTTATTGACTTGATGCAATATATTGCCGACGCCGAACCGGTAGAAGTATTTGCGTATGCCAGTGCGGCGGGAGCGGATACGCTTAGCGTCGTAATTAAGTTTAATAACGGTTCAGTGGGTAACATAAATTATTTTTCGACCGGTGATCGCGGCCTGCCGAAAGAGCGTCTTGAGGTAGCGGGCGGCGGGCGTTCAGCGGTGCTGGAT
>JABFSD010000144.1 GCA_013140935.1 Acidobacteriota bacterium | reverse complement strand
GGCAATCAGCTCAACGTAGGCAACGTCGCCGATTTCGCCTTCGATAAAAAAGGCGCGTGGCTCGCGTGGACGATTGATGCCAACGAGAAATCAGGCAACGGCATTCAGGTACGCAATATGAGCAACGGCGCAGTGTTGCCGCTCGACAGCGACAAGGCCGTTTATCGCGGGTTGAACTGGACGGAAAAAGGCGAAGGACTCGCTGCCGTGAAAGGCGTCGAAGACAAAGGCTTTGAAGATAAACTTTATAGCGTCGTCGCATTCAACTTCACGAACGGCACGCCGCAAAAAACGGTGTTCAATCCGAAAGACGACAAAGACTTTCCTGCGGGACTGACCATCAGCCCCAATCGCAGCCCTGCGTGGACGGAAGATATGAGCGCCGTGCTTTTTGGCTTGCACGAAGCCAAAAAGAAAAAGCCCGGCGACAAGCCGAAAGAAGGTGAAGACGCTGCGACACCGAATCCGGCAATGATGATGGCGCGGCGCAATCAGGACGAGCCGGAAAAACCCGATCTCGTTTTGTGGCATTGGCAGGACAAGCGATTGCAATCGCAGCAACAAGTCGAAGAACCGCGCGACAAGAATTTCAGCTACCTAGCCACTTATCGCGTAGCCGAAAAGAAATTCATCCGCCTTGCTAATGAATCGTTGCGCACCGTGAATGCCGCGCCGAAACAGCAATACGGCATCGGCATTGATACGCGCGATTACGAAATGATGAGCAATCTCGACGGGCAGCGCTTTCAGGATATTTATGTCGTAGACCTCAAGACCGGCGCGCGCAAGCTGGCGTTGAAAAAGAGCCGCAATACCTTTGGCCCTTCGCCCGACGGCACGCAGATGCTCTATCACGAAGACGGACACTTTTTCACTTACGACATGGCTTCGGGGCAGATGGCGAATCTGACGGCGAAAGTACCGACTACGTTTTGGAATGAAGAAGACGATCACAATGTCGTGAAGCCGCCGACCTTCCCCGTAGGCTGGACGAAAGACAGCAAGGCGGTGTTGTTGTCAGACGGCTGGGATATTTGGCAAGTGCCGACGCGCGGCGGCAATGCGGTCAACCTCACCGTGAACGGCAAGAAAGACAAGATTCGTTATCAAACGCGCTTCCGTCTTGATCCCGAAGAAAAAGGTATTGACACTGCGCAACCGATGTATGTGCGCGCTTACGGCGAATGGACGAAGAAGGCTGGCATCGCGCGCTTAGATGGTGGCAAGCCCGGCGTGAAGCTGTTGATGTGGGACGATGCGAGTTACGGCTCGTTGTCGAAAGCGAAGAACGCTGAGAGTTATTTGTTTACGCGCGAAACCTTTGACGAATCGCCCACCTATTACTTGGCCGATGCGACGCTCGCCAACGGACAGAAGCTCACAAACGCGAATCCGCAGCAGAAAGATTTCTTCTGGTCAGCCGGATCGAAACTCGTTGATTACACGTCGGCGAAGGGCGACAAGCTGCAAGGCGCGTTGTTCCTGCCCGCAAATTATCAGCCGGGCAAGAGCTATCCGACGATTGTTTATATTTACGAAAAGCTGTCGCAGGGCTTGAACGGTTACACCGCGCCGACGTTCAGCGGATTCAACAAGTCGCTTTACACCAGCAACGGCTATGCGGTGTTCATGCCTGACATCAAATACAAGATCAACGATCCGGGTATGTCCGCCGTGTGGTGCATCCTGCCGGGCTTGCAGGCCGCGATTGCGACGGGTGTAGTGGATAAAGACCGCGTCGCGCTGCACGGCCATTCGTGGGGCGGCTATCAGACGGCGTTTATGGTTACGCAATCGGATGCTTTCAAAGCCGCGATTGCGGGCGCTCCGCTGACCGATATGATCTCGATGTATAACCTGATTTACTGGAATTCGGGCGGCGGCAATATGGCAATTTTTGAAAACAGTCAGGGACGTTTCACTTCCAGCCCCGTAGAAAACGTCGAGGCTTATATTCGCAATTCGCCGGTCTTTCACGCGCGCAACGTCAAGACGCCGCTCATCATTTTGCACAACGACAAAGACGGCGCGGTAGATTTCACGCAAGGCATCGAATACTTCAATCAACTGCGGCGGCTGCAAAAGCCGGTCGTGATGTTGCAATACAAGGGCGAAAATCATGGCCTGCGCGTACCAGCAAATATGCGCGATTACGCCGTGCGGATGAAGGAATTCTTCGATCATCAACTGATGGGCAAGGCTGCGCCGAAGTGGTGGACGGACGGCGTGCCGCATCTGAAATTGAAAGAACACCTCGAAGAACGCACGAAACCTGACGCGGAAATTACGCCGCTCGAAGAAGCGAAACGAAACTGAACCGTCAGTTAAAACGATCACCGAAGAAATTAGACAGGATTGACAGGATTTGCAGGATTTACGGGATTGAACAAGAGGCAAAGATATTTTGAAACTCTGTTTGATCCTGTCAATCCTGAAAATCCTGTCAATCCTGTCTAATTCTTTTTGAGGGCTGTCGAATGTTCACTGCTGATAAGTTGCAACAACACATCGTCGCCAACGTACGCGAATTCGTCACTCGCAAGATCATTCCCGTCGCCAGCCAGTTGGAACACAAAGACGAATATCCGCACGCGCTCGTCGCCGAGATGGCCGAGATGGGTTTGTTCGGATGCAACGTGACGGAAGAGTTCGGCGGCTTGGGGTTGGATTACACGACCTTTGCTTTGGTGATCGAAGAGATCGCGCGCGGCTGGATGAGCATGGTTGGCCCCATCGGTACACACTCAGTCATCTGCGACATCATTCAGCGGTTCGGCACCGAAGAACAAAAACAAACTTATCTGCCTGGTCTGGCGAGCGGCGAACGGCGCGGCGGCTTGGCATTATCCGAAGCCGACGCGGGTACGGATGTGCAACGGCTGCGCACCACGGCGACGCGCGTGGCGGGAGGCTATCGCATCAACGGCGCGAAGATGTGGATCACCAATGGGCGGCACGGCAATACGTTTGTGTTAGCGGCGAAAACCGATACGAAAGCCGATCCGCCGCATCGCGGGATTTCAGCGTTCATCATTGAAAAGGGAGAGGGCTTCAACGTAGTGCGTGACATTGACAAGCTGGGTTACAAAGGCGTCGAGACGTGTGAGTTGTATTTCGACAACTTCTTCGTGCCGGAACAAAATCTGCTCGGCGGCACGGAAGGCGCAGGCTTCAAACACATCATGACCGGCCTTGAAAGCGAACGTATCAACGTCGCGGCGCGGGGCGTAGGGCTGGCGCGCGCCGCGTTTGAAGATGCGATTCGTTACGCGCAACAACGCACGACGTTTGGCAAACCGATCTGCGAACACCAGACGATACAAATCAAGCTGGCCGAGATGGGCACGAAAATCGAAGCTGCGCGCTTGCTGACCTATTCCGCCGCCGCCAAAAAAGATCGCGGCGAACGCTGCGACTTGGAAGCCGGCATGGCGAAACTGTTTGCGACCGAGACTGCGCAGGAAGTCGCGCTCGAAGCTCTGCGCATTCACGGCGGCGCGGGTTACGCCAAAGACTTGAACGTCGAACGTTATTACCGCGATGCGCCGCTGTTGATCGTCGGCGGCGGTACGAATGAATTGCAGCGGCTGGTAATTGCCAAACGCTTGCTTGAAAAATATCCGAGCCAATGAACAAAGCTACACACCGTAAAACCAAACGCATTGATTCCGATTCGGTGCTGAAAGAACTGTTTCAAGCCGCCGGGCCGTCGGCGGGACGTCCGTTACTCAACCGCGAGATCAAGCGTTTCCTCAACATCGAATTCCCTTCGACCAAAACGCGGCGCGTTGATTTGCTGGCCGAAGACGTAGACGGCACGCTCTCGCATCTCGAATTCCAGGCCAGCAACGACCCCAAAATGCCGTGGCGCGAGTTGGAATATTACGTGCTGATCTTTCAACAGACCGGACGCGTGCCGCGCCAAATTGTGATTTACGTCGGGCGTGGCAAAATGCGTATGCCCGTGCGTATCGAGCATCCGATGCTCAAGTTCGAGTATATTCTGCTCGACATCCGCACGATTGACGCCGCGCCGTTCGTGGATTCCGATGAAGTCGAGATGAACATCATCGGTTTTCTTTGCCGCAACGGCGCGACGCGTGAAAACCTGCGGCGCATCCTGACCAACATTGGCAGGTGCAAGGGCCATCAACGCAAGGATGCGTTGGAGCAACTGGCAACCATCGCCGGGTTGCGTATGGAACCAAACGAGTTTTTCAAGGAGGCAACTGAAATGGGATTACGGGCAGAACTGAAAGAGAATTTGATCTTTCGCAGCTTTTACAATGATGGAGCCGTTCATATATTGCAGACCCTGTTACAAACAAAATTCGGCGAACTGCCGGAATCGGCTTTGACCTGGTTGCGCACCGCCAAGCCCGCCGAAATCGAACGAGCCGCAAAACGATTTGTCACCGCCACCAGGTTGGAAGAAGTGATTCAGGCTCCCCAAAACAGCACAACAAAAAAGAGGCAAATCGCTAAAAACACGAACGGAACTGTGCAATGAATTACGGCAGATACTTCGAAGAATTCACTGTCGGCGACGTTTATCGCCACTGGCCGGGACGCACGATCACCGAACACGACGATACGTGGTTCAGCCTGATGA
>JABFSD010000299.1 GCA_013140935.1 Acidobacteriota bacterium | reverse complement strand
CCTCTACGCCGGGCAGCGCGAGCAAAATCTGGCGAACGGTTTCATAAGTAATTGGGGTAATTGGGGTAATTGGGGTGACAACAGACTTTTTCATGCGCGCGTTGTAACACAAGCCGCAATTGTTTTTCACTGTCACATGTTTTTAGCAAGACGCGCAGGGCACAGCCTTCGCCGTCTTCGAGGCGGCGCGTGAGGCCTTTTCTCGCAGGCTGGAAATAAAGCGCCAGACGATGGGCATTCAGATAACGGCAACCTCTCACAAGCAGGTTGCCGCTTCTTTTTTTACGGTATAGGCTTGCGCGTCATCACGGCGGCTACCACCGCTATCCACCAAGGGAAAAACGCTATGTTTCATCGGCACATTTTCACGAACGCTTGTCTAGTATTGGCTTTGATCGGCGCGACGGGTTGGGCACAAGACCTGAACCCCGTCACCGTCAGCGCGAAACTCGAACCCGCGCAAGTCAAAGCGGGCGGCAAGGCTAAAGCCCTCATCAACCTCAAGCTCGAACCGAGTTGGCACGTTTATTCGCTGACGCAAAAGGCTCCGCCGAGAGCGATGAAAATTGCGGTGGATGAAAGCGGCGCATTCAAAGCCGACGGCGCGCCGCAAGCGCCGAAGCCGAAAGTCGCGTTCGATCCGAACTTTGAAATAAATACGGAAACGTATGAAAGTGCCGTGACGATCACCGTTCCGTTGAAGGTTGCCGCTGACGCCGCAGCGGGGGCGAACAAAGTCACGATCAACTTGACCTATCAGGTTTGTGATGAACATACCTGTTTGCCGCCGAAGAAGGTGCCGCTTGTGTTAGAGAGTATGATTTTAATGGCGGCGAATGGGAGCGATGGGAGTAATGAGTCAGGAGGCGTGAAGGTTGAAGCCACGCCCAATGTAGCCGCCTCGCCTAGCCCGATAGCGACAGTGAGTGTCACGCCGGATGCTTTGGTCAGTGCGACGATTGCGCCGATCAGCAGTGTCGTTACGCCGCCGAGCAATACGCCGCCTGCCGTTAGTGACGATCTGACGACCAATCTGAAAAGTCGCGGACTCTTTGGCTATATCTGGTTCGCATTGGGCGCAGGTTTGCTGGCGCTGTTGACGCCCTGCGTATTCCCGATGATTCCGATCACAGTGTCGGTCTTCACGAAAAAAGACGGCGGCAATGCGATACGCGATGCGGTGATTTTTTGTCTGGGCATCATCTTCACTTATACGGTGTTGGGCTTGGCGCTGGCGTTAATCGCAGGGCCGACGGGCTTGAATAAGTTCGCGGCCAGTCCGTGGATGAATCTTTTTCTCACGGCGCTGTTTGTCGTGTTCGGCCTGAATCTTTTAGGCATGTTCGAGATTCGTTTGCCTTCGTCATTGCTGACCAAGATGGATTCGCAATCGCAAGGTTCGACGATGTTGGCGACGATTTTGATGGGCGTGACGTTTACGCTCACGTCGTTTACCTGTACGACGGCTTTCGTCGGTTCGGTATTGATTTACGCGACGCAAGGCGATTGGTTTTGGGCAGTGTTGGGAATGGCGGCGTTCGCTACGGCATTTGCCGCGCCGTTCTTTGTGTTCGCGTTGTTCCCGCGCTTTTTGCAATCGCTGCCCAAGTCGGGCGGCTGGATGAACAGCGTCAAAGTCGTATTGGGCTTTCTCGAACTCGGCGCGGCTTTCAAGTTCCTTTCTAACGTAGACCTCGTGTGGGGTTGGGAAACCATCTCGCGTAATCTGGTCATTGCGGCGTGGATTGGACTGGCGTTGGGCGCTACGTTTTATCTGTTCGGCAAATTTCAGTTGCCGCTGGATTCGCCTGTGAAGACGCTGAGCGTGCAGCGCATGTTGGGCGGCGTGTTATTTCTGGCGTTGAGCTTTTATCTGCTGACCGGATTGTTCGGCGCTCCGTTGGGCGAGTTGGATGCGTGGCTGCCGCCTGATTCAACGAGCGCAAGGGTTTACAACGCATTGCGCGGCGGCGGCACGGCAACCGCTACGGCGAGCTATAGCTGGATTGAGAGTTACGACGTGGCAGTGCAAAAAGCGAAAACCGATAACAAACCGGTGTTTTTGAATTTCACGGGCGTGACGTGTACGAATTGCCGCTGGATGGAAAAGAACATGTTTCCCGAACCCGAGGTCAAAAAAGAGTTGGAGAAATTCGTCCTCGCCGAACTTTTCACCGACCGCGAAACGCCGGAACACGAAGCTGCCGATATCAAGAATGCCGAGTTCATGGCGAAACAATTCAACACCGTCGCGTTGCCGCTTTACGTGGTGATTACGCCTGACGGCCAAACGCTGGCGCGCTTCCCTGGCTCTACGCGCGACCGGCAGGAGTTCGTGCGGTTTCTGCAAAGCGGCGCGAACAAATTCAATCAACAGGTGGCGAGCCGTTAAGCGTCTTGCCTTTGAAGCCACACTGAAGCCCCCACTTCCCTAACGACCTGGAGGTCAAATGAATTTTTCTCTCGAACGCCGCAGCCGGTTCATCAAGGCTCTCGGCCTGGCGGTCTTACTCGTTGCGGGTCTGGCCTTATTGTTCCGCAGCGTGCCCTCTGCGAACGCCAACGCGCAGGGAAGCGTTCAGCCCGCGCCGGATTTCGTGCCGGTCGCAGCCGTGGGCGGCGATTACATCATCCGCGAAGAGAACGGCCAGCGCGTATGTCAGGAAGCCACTCCGGCTGAGTCTCAGCAGTTGCGGGCAAACAGCGCGCAAAATGAACTGCGCGTCATTTATGACGGACGCGCGAACGCTGTCGCGGCGGGAGCGGCGCAGACGGGCTTGCGCATTACGTTGCGTGCGACAGCGCAACTCGATGCCGCGCCAGAAGCGAAGACCGCTTTCATTCGCGCCGCGCAAAACTGGGAAGCGCAAATTCTCTCGCCGATTTCCATCGTCGTTGATGTTGATTACGGGACGACGTTTTTCGGCGAGGCTTATAGCAACGCCAACATCATTGGCGCTACGTCGTCACAGAACATCGGCGGGCCGACGGCTTATGGCGGCATCCGGGCGGCGTTGATCGCCAGTGCGTCAAGCGCCGCCGAAACCGCGTTGTATGGCGTGCTGCCCGTGGGAGAGTTGCCGACCGATCAGGGGAACCTGACGGCGGTTTTTGCCGATGCGTCGGTCTTTCGTGCGTTGGGTTTGATTAACCCAAACGCCAACCCCGACACCGAACAAGCTCAACTGGGCCGACCCGCCCCGCATCGGTTTCAATTCCGCTTTCTCTTTCGATTTCGATCCGAGCGACGGCATTGCTCCGACCCGCTTTGATTTTGATGCGGCGGCGACGCACGAGATCGGCCACGCGCTGGGCTTCAGTTCTTCGGTGGGCGATAAAGAACTGCAACCAGCGAGCACGGCGGATGTCACCGTGCTGGACTTTTTCCGCTTTCGACCTGGCACGAGCTTCACGACGTTTCCCACGGCGCAACGCATTCTGGCTTCGGGCGGCACGCAAAATTTCTTTGGCGGTGGCGTCGAACTGGGAATGTCAACGGGGCGCGCTGACAACACCGGCGGAGATCAGGAGCAGGCCAGCCATTGGAAAGCGAACGAACTCACGGGCGTTTATATCGGCGTGATGGATCCGACCGGCGCGCGCGGCGAACGCGAGCAACTTACGCAAAACGATTTGCATGCTTTCGACCTCATCGGCTATCGCGTGCGCAGCGCCGTGGCGCGCATTGACGCTTCGCCCCTACTGTTCGATTTCGGCAGTGTCGCCTTGAACGCCAGTGTCGAGCGTACCTTGACCGTGTCGAACACCGGCGAACAACCGTTGCAAGTGACCGGGCTGACGTTCAGCAACGCGCAATTCAGTCGCGTTTCGCCTGCCGTCCCGTTCACCGTTGCGCCCAATGCGCAACAGGCTGTCGTCTTACGTTTCACGCCCACGGCGAATGGTTTGCAATCAGGCACGCTTACGCTGATGAGCAATGATTCGGTGCGTCCCGGCCTCATCGCGCAACTCAACGGGTTCGGCGGCGCGCGTCCCACTGAACTCGCGCTCACCGCCGGTGTGGCGCTCACCGGAATAATGCCCGCGCCCGCCATTGCCAATGATTGCCAGATTGACTTGACGCAATACACGATTCAGGTTCCGACTGGAGCTACGCAACTGAATGTAGCGTTGGCCGGCAATCGGGACGTTGATTTGTATGTGCGCTTCGGTCAGCGCATCGGCGGCACGTCGCCGAACTGGGTGGCCGATCACGTATCCGATTCAGAGCGAAGCACCGAAACCGTCACCGTCACGCCGAGCAGTTCTCCGGCATTGCGCGCGGGCACTTATTACGTAGGCATTACGAATTGCGGCCCCGGTGCGGCGAACTTCACTTTGACTGCGACGGTTACGGGCGGCACGGCGGCGTTGGCGGCAGTCTCGGCAGCCAGTTTTCGCGGCACTGAATTGGCGAGCGAATCCATCGCCAGCGCCTTCGGCACCAATCTGGCGACTGAGACGGCCAAAGCGTCTACCGCGACGTTACCGACCACGCTTGGGGGCACGACGGTGCGCGTGCGTGACAGCGCGGGCACAGAACGATTGGCTCCGTTGTTTTTCGTTTCGCCGGGGCAAATCAATTTCCTGATGCCGCAAGGCACAGCGTTGGGG
>JABFSD010000028.1 GCA_013140935.1 Acidobacteriota bacterium | reverse complement strand
ATTTCAAACAAAGGCGCATTCGGCGCTTTTTACCGCGTCTGGGGCGACGGAAAGCAGATGGTGAAGGATGACATCTTCGACTATTTCGGCTTTGCTGGTTTGACTGCCGACCAACTCAAGGCGAAGGGTTACATCGTCTGGACGCCGCCGCTCCCCGCAGGCGCGTTCATTGGCGAAGGCGATACGTTCACTTACTTGAATCTGTTGGACAACGGCTTGCTTGGATACCAGGACAAAACCATCGGCGGCTGGGCGGGAGACGGTGTCACCAAGCGTCAAGGAACTGCCGGACTTGGCAACGCGCCTGTCGCGCGAGTTCAGACGCCTGAGCCGAATTTCACACCCGCCGCACAGCACGATTTTGCCACGCGCATGAAATGGTCAGTGACGACGAAATACGCTGAAGCCAATCACGAGCCGCGCGTAACGATTCGCGGGAACGCGCAACTTTTTGCGCGCGCGGGCGAGACGGTTCGCTTGCAAGCCACAGCTTCCGACCCAGACAAAAACACAGTCGCCGTGAAATGGTGGCAATGGGAAGCCGTAGGCACTTATCCCGATCAAGTCACGTTCTCGCATCCGACCGCGCTCGCCACGAGCGTGCAGATACCGGCAGACGCGACGGCGGGGCAGACGATTCATCTGGTGCTTGAGGCAACTGACAACGGAACGCCCGCGCTGACTCGTTATGCGCGCGTCGTCGTGACTGTGACGCGCTGACGCGGTTTTCTTGGCCTTCAACAAATAGGCAATGCGTCGCATTCAGGTATAATGCCGCCGTTATGCAACATCATAATTTTGTCGAACCACACGCTAGCAAAAGCTACGCGGCAGTTTGGGCTGTTGCGTTTGCGCTCGCAGCCTTGTCATCTTTGCGTGCTTACGCCCAACAGCGTGCTCCAACCAAACCAGTCGTAGTGCAACCGGGTGCGCCGGGCAAACCGACGCGAACGCTTCCTGCCAAGACCAAAGCCAAGCTGCCGCCTGTCGCCACGGCGGATGTGCAGTTCATGCAAGGGATGATCGTGCATCATGCGCAGGCCGTAGAGATGACGGCGTTGATCGAAGCGCGCACTGAAAGCAAAGATGTGCGGTCGCTGGGCGCGCGCATCAGTCACACGCAAGCCGACGAGATCAAGTTCATGAAACGGTGGCTCGCTTCGCGCGGGCAGCCCATTGAGATGACGATGGCCGAGATGCACCAGATGCATCAGGGGAAAATGGTGCCCGAAGCCTCTCACGAAGCGATGATGCTTATGCCGGGGATGCTGACTGTCGAACAGATGGAAGCGCTCAGGCAAGCGAAAGGCGAAGCGTTCGACCGCCTGTTTTTGACTGGAATGATTCAGCATCACGGCGGCGCGTTGGACATGGTGAAAGAGTTGCACGACACCGCGGGCGCGGCGCAAGAGGCTGAATTGTTTAATTTCGCCACCGACGTAGACAGCGGCCAGCGCGCCGAAATTCGGATTATGCAAAATATGTTGGAGAAAACCCCTTCAAAGGAAAAACGATGAATCAAATAAACCCCGTGACTTTTCGTCTATTCGTAACCTCACTGCTGTTGTCGCTCTGTTTGGTCGGCGTGTTGCAGGCGCAAGAACCACCAAAGACCGCCGAACCGAAAAAGGCCGAAGAAGACCCGGCTGCATTGGAGCAAGCGCCGCCGCTCCCGGTTGGCATGACCGGCTCGGATGTCAACGACCCGCGCTTCAAATTGAAACCGGGCTTGTATAACGCCGAAGCCGTGGCGAAGGGTATGAAGCATGTTTTGTTACTCAAGAAACCGGACGCCTTTCAACTCGACGCGGATCACCCAAATAATCCGAAAGTACAAAAGACATTGGGTCTGCTCGGCGTTACCGACACCGCCAGGATGCCGAAGCCGGAACAATTGGTGAGGGCGCAACTGGCGTTTGCCAACTCCGATCTGGCGTTTCAGCGCAACCTGCTGTTTCAGGGAAATTTTTATGGCGTGAATATCTACGACATTTCCAATCCCGCGAAGGCCAAGCTGGTAACGACGATGGTTTGTCCGGGTGGACAGGGGGATGTGTCGGTTTATAAGAACCTGATGTTTATGTCGGTCGAGCAGCCCAATGGCCGGATTGATTGCGGCACGCAAGGCTTTGTGCCAGCACCAGCGCCTGCCGCTGGTCAAACGAAAGGTGAGCAGATTCCCGCGCCCCAAAAAGAACGGTTTCGCGGCGTGCGGATCTTCGACATCTCGAACATCAAAAGCCCCCGCCAAGTCGCCGCCGTACAAACCTGTCGCGGCTCGCACACGCATACCTTAGTCGTAGACCCGAAGGACAAAAACAACGTTTATATTTATGTGTCGGGCACTTCGTTCGTACGCCAAAGCGAAGAGTTACCCGGCTGTTCAGACGCAGCGCCGGATAAAGACCCGAACACTTCGCTGTTTCGCATCGAAGTCATCAAAGTCCCGGTGGCTGCGCCGCAGAACGCCAAGGTCGTATCGAGTCCGCGCGTGTTTATGGATTCGCGCACCGGCGTGCTCAACGCTTTGAATAACGGCGGTTCGCACGGCAAAGACGGCACGATAGAAAAGCCAAGTGACAGCAACCAGTGCCACGACATCACGGTTTATTCAGAGCTTGGTTTGGCCGCCGGAGCTTGTTCGGGCAACGGCATCGTGCTCGACATCAAAGACCCTGTGAACCCGAAACGTTTGGACGCCGTCAATGATCCGAACTACGCCTATTGGCACTCGGCTTCGTTCTCGAATGACGGGTCGAAGGTCGTCTTCACAGACGAATGGGGCGGAGGCATGGGCGCGCGTTGTCGTCCGAACGATCCGAATAAGTGGGGCGCAAATGCGCTGTTTAACTTAAAAGATAACAAGCTGAGTTTTGCCAATTATTACAAGTTACCCGCCGCACAAGGCGATTCAGAAAATTGCGTAGCGCACAACGGTTCGCTTATTCCGGTTCCGGGGCGTGACTTAAAAATTCAAGCCTGGTATCAAGGGGGGCTTTCCTTGATGGATTTCACCGACGCTGACAAGCCGGTTGAGATTGGCTATTTCGACCGTGGGCCGATTGATCCGAAGATGTTGATACTCGGTGGTTCGTGGTCGGCTTATTGGTATAACGGACACATTTATTCTTCTGAGATTGCGCGCGGGTTGGATATTCTTGAGTTAAGTCCCAGCGAGTTACTAACTCAAAATGAAATTGACGCGGCGAAAACGGTGCGCGTAGCTGCATTTAATGTACAAAGCCAGCAACGAATTGTTTGGCCCAACAAGTTAGTCGTAGCCAAGGCTTATCTCGATCAGTTGGAACGTTCACAATCGCTGCCTGCCGATAAGATCACGGCCATGCGCAGCGCGATTCAAACCGCCGAGCGTTCGCGCCTGACGAGAGGACTTGCTCAGTTGAAACCTTTGGCGGCTGCGCTGAATGCCATCGCGGTCTCGTCTGCTAATGCAACAGACGCAAAGCGGATGCAAGCGTTAGCAGCAATCCTGATGAGACCTGCCAAGTAAAACGTTATCAGCGGTTATGCGCGATTGCTTGCGCGCATAACCGCTGATAACGAAGGAATTTTATCAGTCACAAACGTTCGAGCCGCGCGGGCACATGCTTATGCCAAGGCGTCCCGGCCAGAAAGTCGCGGTCTTCGCTGGCGGTTAGTTCGTTGACCGATACGCCAACACGTAACGTGACGCCATCACCTGCGTCATAGTCAAGCCCTAAGCCATTGGGCAATGACAGATGACCGCGCTGCATCATTTCAGATAATTCAATCCTCACCTCCGCACTGCCGCGTCGCGTGCTCAACCGCGCCAGATCATCATCTGCCAAACTAAGCGATGCGGCATCCAGCGGATTGATGCGTAAAGAACCTTTGTGCGCTTTTTTGCGCCATTCAGGATTTCTGATGATCGTGTTGGTCGTCTCAGAGCGGCGCTCGCCAGCCGAGAGAATAAATGGGTAATCAGCGTCTTGTCGCAATGGTTCAGCAGTCAGTTTCGGTAATTCTGCTAGCAACTCAGGAATCACCAGATTGATTTTGCCATCGGGCAAGCGCACACGCTTCCAACTGTCTTCGTAATCATCTGTCGAGAAAACCAAACCGGAGGGGCTATTGAGAATCGCGTCAAAAAGGCTTTCGCCTGCGGTAAAAGCATCGCCCGCAAAGCCCGCACGCGACGCCGACGCTGGGTGCGCCTTCACGAATTGATGCGCCGCCGCCCAGAGCACAGCCGCCGCCGCCATGCCGTTCGGTAAGGTCGGACCGAGTGTGCGATAGAGCACGACTGGCGCATAACGCGCAATGGTCGGATTCGTCGTCATTGCTTGCATAAAGGCTTTGGCAAAAGCGCCGCGCCCTTTTTCAGCAGCAGCTTTGAGCGGCGCATAATCTTCCGGTGTCAACGCGCCCAGGGCTTCAACCAGCCGCGCGTGTATTTCCGGTTCGGGCAGGGTGTCAGCCAATGGCGCAAACAGCGGATGGCGCAGATGAAAGAAGTTTTTCGGAAATTCGAGATTGAAGAAAGTCGCTTCGTATTTTTCAAACTGGCTCGGCGCGGGCAACACATAATCCGCCAGTCGTGCGGTTTCGGTCATCGCCACGTCAATTACGACAAGCA
>JABFSD010001029.1 GCA_013140935.1 Acidobacteriota bacterium | reverse complement strand
GAGATGGCGATTAACCGGCAAGCGAAGCTGTTGCGCGTCTTGCAAGAGCGCGAGTTCGAGCGCGTCGGCGGTACGAAACCGATCAAGGCCGACATCCGCGTCGTCGCCGCTACGAACCGCGCGCTCGAAGAAGCCATCAAGGAAGGCCGCTTCCGCGAAGACCTTTTCTATCGCCTCAACGTCATCACGATCAAGTTGCCGCCGCTGCGCGAACGCCGCGAAGACATCAAGTTGCTGGCGAATCATTTCACGGCGAAATATGCGCAACGCTGCAAGCGCACGATTCGCGGCATTACGCCTGACGCGCTGAACTGCCTGTTGAATTACGACTGGCCGGGCAACGTGCGCGAATTCGAGAACACCATCGAACGCGCCGTCGTGCTGGGTTCGTCTGAAATGATCGGCGTCGAAGACTTGCCGGAAAATCTGATTTCCGCCAAACCCGCTGCGTTGGCGATCAATCAACCTACCAATGAGTGGGCCAACGAAATGTCGTTGAATAAACCAGAACTCGGCAATTTTTACGACTTGATTAACGACGCCAAAAAACGACTCATCATCCGCGCGGTCGAAACGGCCAAAGGTAATTACACCGAAGCTGCGCGGTTGCTCGACGTACACCCCAATCACTTACATCGCTTGATTCGTAATCTGGATATGAAAGGTGAGTTGCTGAAATTTCATCAGTAAGGCATTGCTCATTCAGGCAAAGCTCCGAATTTCTCGCGGTATTGCGCGAGCAGGGCTTCGAGTTCGGCAGTGCGTTCCTTTTCAAGTTCGACTTTCGCTTCGAGTTCGACGTTGCGTTCTTTTACGAACCCAGCCGTTTCTTCGGCTGTAGGTAATGGTTCCCCACTTAACGTCTCCCAGCGCAACCATTGCGAGTATTCCTCGCTGTAAACGCCTTTCCAACGCGTCAATGCCAATTGGCACTGCTGGCTAATCAGACGGCCTCGTTCATCAGGATGAAGCGGTTCGTAAATCCCCCCATTAAGCGCATAACCTTCAAAGTCTCCCTTGCGCGGATCGAACAAAAAGTACTCAGGCACGCGCAGGTTGTTTTGATAAATGAGCTTCTTTTCTTCGCGATCTTTTTTCGCTGTCGAAGCAGAAAGTAGTTCGATGACAACATCGGGGGTTTTCCCATCTTCTTCCCATACCAACCAGCTATCGCGTTCGCGGTGTTCGACGCCTTTCACGATAAAAAAATCCGGTCCGCGATAATCGTGGGTAAGTGATTGTGTGGGGCTGAAGTAAACAAACATGTTGCCGCCGATAAACACGTCTTTGCGGTGCTTCCAGTGCAATTTGAGGGTTTCGATCAACAAGTACATCTGCAAAACATGATAGTTCGATTCCATAGGCTCCCCGTCGCTGTAAGGCAATTCATCTTGTGTGGGCGGTATGGATACCCCTTGATAACGCATGAGTGCTTCAGCCATAGCCGGGTCAAGCGGTTCTTCGTAACTCGAAGGTAATTCGTCCTGCGTAGGCAACTTGGTAAGGCCGTATTGACGCATGATCGCTTCAGGTAAAAACGGATTGGTTGGGACACTAATGAGAGCAGGATGTGTGGCGCGAGCTTCTTGCATAAAGGCTACCTCCTCGAAAACGGTGACAAGAACGCGGGCAGTGTAACGCGGCATTTCCGAAAACGGCAATGCGCGTTAGCGCGTACCGATTGCCAGCGCCATCACTTCATTGTCGGCACTCACCAGCGGTAGGACGACGCGGAACTCAGTGCCGACGTTGACTTCACTGGTCACTTCGATGCGACCGCCGTGTTGTTCGATGATTTCGCGGCAGGAATACAAACCGAGGCCGATGCCCTTCTTTTTCGTCGTAGCAAAGGGCTGAAACAAACGTGTGCGTTTGAATTCTTCCGTCATGCCTTTGCCCGTGTCGGTGACGGAAATAATCGCGTTTTGATTTTCGACGTTGGTTAACACGAAAAGCTGTCCGCCGTTGGGCATGGCTTCCAGGGCGTTGATGATGAGGTTTTCGATGACGCGCTCGACGGCTTTGCCGTCCACCATTGCCGTGACGTTGGGCGTAAGTTTCGCCGTGACTTGATATTGCCCGGCGGCTTGTTGCGCTGTGCGTTGCAAGGCGCGTTCGACCAGATGCGTCACGTTTGAACGTTCGCGCACACGCTTGGTCGGCGTGCGTGGGTCAGAGAGTTTGGCGACGAGATTTTGCAGGTTGTCTACGGTGTCAGAGAGCGTGCGCATCGCGTCTTCGCGAAAGCCTTCACGGTTGAACTTCTTTTCCATGTTCGACACTAGCAGCGACAGCGAGAGGATCTGGTTTTTCAGGTCGTGGGTCAGCACTGCCGACAGCCGTGCGAACGATTCGAACTGTTTCTGTTCGCCTTCTTTTTTAATCATTTCGCGCAGCTTCGCCGCCATGCGATTAAAGGCATGCGCCAACACGCGCGTTTCGTCGTTGGTCTTGACGTTGATCTGGTGATTCAAGTCGCCCGACGCGATGGATTGCGCACCCACCGTCACACGACGAATGGATTGCGTGATGTTGCTGATGAGGTAATAGAGCGTCAGCGTAGCGACCACTGCCAGCACCAGCGTAAGCAAGAACATAATCATCGCGTCATATTCCAACCCACTGATCGCCTGATCGTATTGTTCGAGCGCGATGATCGCCAGCTTCGGCGTCGCCACACGCGCGCGATGATGCAGCAGCCAATCGTTCCAACTGCGGTCTTGCGCTTCGCCACGCAACAACGCCGCAAACGGACGCTGAAACTTGGCGAAGGCCTCGGTATAACTGCTTCCTTGTTTCGTCACGTCCGCCGCGTAAAGCACCGTGCCTGACGGACTCAGCACCAGCGTCTCACGCCACAGCTGCCGCGCAGGCGTTTTCAAATCGGTAATCGGCTGGCTGCGCGGCCCGACGGCGGCGGTTAGCAATTCATTCACCGAGAGCTTGCCCGCAAGCGCACCGGTGAGTTCGTTCGCTTCATTACGTAGCGGAACGACGACCCACAGAAAAGGATTGCTGCTGCTTGTTGCTATCTCAGAAATGAAATTATCGCCGCTGGTCAAAGCCGCCGTCGCATCAAGGCTGTCTTCTTCGGCGAAGCCCTTGTCTATGAAGAAAGGTTGTAGCACGCCGCTCGTGCCGGGACGGGCTTCGATCTTGAAAAGCATTGCGCTGTCGCGATTGAAGGCCGCAAAAGACAAAAACTGCTGTTGATGCGCGAGCAGAAAAGCCGAGAGTGTCACGCGCAACTCTCCGTCAGGCACCGCATTCGAGTTTTGTCCGAGCGCGCGGGCGTAACTTTGCAGCACCGCTTGTTTAGCGAGTTCGATGAGTTGGGCTTGATGCTCTTTTAGTTGCCGGTCGAGATTGGCTGAAATTTCGCGCGCGTGGCTGTCGGCGTCCTGCTGTAACATCCTTTCGATGGTACCGACCGCCGTCGCTTGCCAACGCGCCCACAACAAAAACATCGGCAAGATGGCAAAGACGAATACGACGATAACCAGTTTGGCGCGAATGGGCATAGATGAGTGGAAAGTGAAAAGCGAAAAGCGAAAAGCGTCGAGTCATCACCGTACCGTTGAGGGATGACGTTTCACTTTTCGTTTTTTACTTTTCACTTAATCGTTGCTTCGGCGATGGATTTGTTAGCGGTTTCGACCTGAAAGATTTTCTCTTCCATCTGTACGTTATAAGCGACTTCGACAATGGTGCGTTCTTCGATGAGTTTGCCGTCGGCGTAAACATGCGTCACGTAGGGCATGATCGTATTTTGCGCGTTACGAAAGTCTTTGAAATAAAGCCGATATTTCACCGGCTCGGCTTCTGCCGCAGGCTTTTCTTCATAATGCAAATAGACCACGTGACCGGTGCGGCGGCTGATTTCGTAGCGCGTCTTCGCGCCCGAAGGCAGCGTCATTTCGACGATGTCTAGCGCCATCGTACCGAGGTTGTTTTGTCCTAACAGCGCCAGCTTGCCTTCGTTTTCTTTGTAACGCAGCAAGGCCTCGTAACTGTGTTCGTGCGCTGAATGAAAAGCCTTGACCGTATCGGCGTTGGGTTCCTGCACTTCGCCGTTGTTGATGCTCCACGTTGCTTTGCCGTCGTAACCCAACAGATAGCGCGTACCCGGTAATTCCAGGTCGAGCAAGATCAGGTCTTCGCCGAGCTTAGGCTTGCGAATGAATTGCGTATAGGTCTTGCCTTCGCGCACGCCGTCCGTCGTGTGGAACTTGACGTTCGCGCGCAGCCGTCCGTTTTTCTGAATCGCCGCCATCACCGGACGGCTGCCGTATAACAGAATGGCGCGTTCGACGATGTCTTCGGCTTTCGGGTTTTTGGGTAACTCAATCTGCGCGAAAACCGAAGCCCCCAACGCGAGGCACAAGGCGCAGAGCGTTAAGCAGCGATTAAAATTGCGTTGGTGCGTGATGGAAAGACTCATAAGAAATTGACACCTTTGGGAACTGAAAACTACACTGCCCGTTCGATTTGGCAGACTATAACGCACTGAACGCGGCTGGGGCTAGCCCTTGCGCCGTATGCCTTGTCTGGTAGTGCTTCGCTAAATCATTCGCCCTCATACTTTTTTTATAACTACAGGTTTATCACCACAGACATCATTG
>JABFSD010000353.1 GCA_013140935.1 Acidobacteriota bacterium | reverse complement strand
CGCCAAAACCGGACGGCTGGCCGATGCCTTCGATCAGGTCGAACAGATTTTGCGTCGCCAGCGCGGTTTGAAATTCAACGAGGCGAATAATTTCGATCTCAATACGGCGGATAAAATCGTCAAACAATTCGACAGCATCACCGCCGCCATCGGCGTCTTCGCCATCGCTATTTCTGCCGTAGGGCTGCTCGTCGGCGGCATCGGCGTGATGAACATCATGCTGGTCAGCGTCACCGAACGCACCCGCGAGATCGGCATCCGCAAAGCATTGGGCGCGACGCGGCGCGAAATCGTCCGCCAGTTTTTATTCGAAGCCATGACGCTCACTTTCTTAGGCGGCATTCTCGGCGTCCTGCTGGCAGTGGTGGTGAGTTACGTGCTGATGTTTTTCCTGCCTTCGATTCCCGCCAGCATTCCGCTCTGGGCGGTCGTTACGGGCGTTACCGTGTCCGTCTTAATCGGCCTCACCTTCGGCGTATGGCCCGCGCGCAAGGCTTCGCGGCTCGATCCGATTGAATGCCTGCGGTATGAATAACGCGCCTGGTGTCCGTCGCCTCACCGTCAAGTTACGGACACAAGACATGAACGACCGTCTGAAAATTAATTTTCTCAGCCCCCTTGTGCCACTCCCGACCTAAGGTTTAGTCTTTGCCCGGCCTTAAATAACCAGCAGTAAAAACTTCAACCATTGAATACCGCCTTGGTGCTAGACAAGGAGTAAAGCAATGACCGTGATCGGCTTTCGTGTCTCTGGCACTTTGAGAATCTTTTTCCTGTTTCTTTTGGCAGTTACCTGTCTTCTCAGTCTGCCGCATTCGCTGAAACCCGCCGCTTCAGCAAATAACGCAGCCGCGACCGCTCTCATTTGTCCCCCAGTTCCCACCGGCGGTGACAACGATGTGCTGGTCGTGTGGCTATCTTCCGCCGAAAACGGTAGCAATGTAATCACCAACGGCAGTTATAAGCCTTCAGGCCCCACAATGATTTACATTCACGCTTCTGCCTACGCTGAAGGTACGTGCCAAAATCGTTTTCCCGTGTATGTTCCTGAAGTAGGGTACGAATGTGCAGATACTATCAAGGAATACTACAAAACCTCCGCGATTGGATTGTCTTATTATTTTGCCGGGATTGGCGCGACCTCAGACACCTTAAACTCGGTCGGCTCGGTTAGTGGGAAAGAATGCGCCGCTGGCAGAACTACTGATTACAACCTGCTGAGCACGATAAATACGTGCAACTGGGGGGATACTTCAACCCCCAGCACTGGCCCGAGGATATTGGGCTTCACCCCACTTCCCTCGGGCGTCTATCTGATCAGGGCTTACGCCACCATGGCTCCGACAGCTTGCGAGTTTCGGCGGGAAACGCCTTATAAATACGCCAATGTCTACAGCAATCCCGAAGGCGAATATGGCTGTAATTGCCCTGAGCAAACCAAACCAGGCAATGCGGGCGGCGGCGGCGGCACGTCGAATGGCACGACTACCGTAGGGGCCAACAACGGCATGACGGGCGACAACACCAGCGTCGGCGAACCCGTCAGCGTCATCAGCGGTAATATGTATCTCGACCAAGCCGACTTTGAATTATCGGGTTTAGGCGCAGGCTTGCAGGTGACGCGCGCTTATAACAGCTTGTCAAACCGCATCGGCTTGTTCGGCGAAAGCTGGACATCGAATCTGGAAATGCAAGCCTTGTCGGCTGGCCCTGATCATTTCTTTCTGCGGTGGGGCGATGGCAGCGGCACTTTTTTTCAAACGGTCGAGCAACAATGAATACCTGCCGCTGGCGCGCCGCAACTGGTTTGCTTACGGTGTGAAATTGCCCGATAACAGTTATGAGGTTTATGCCAAAGGCGGTTTGATCTATCAATTCAATGTCGGGGGCAACCTCATCGCCATCAAAGACCGTAACAACAACCAGACCACCATCACGCGCAATACCAGCAGTCAGCGCGTCGAAACCGTCACCGACGTCGAAGGGCGTTCGGTCAATTTCATTTACAACGGTGCCGAAGCCACGCGCGTACGCCGCCTGGAAAACGCTAACGGCACGATTGCCACTTACACTTACTCGGGCAATTCGCTGAGCGAAGTGCTTTATGCCGATGGGTCGAAATACAAATTTCTTTTCCAGATTGTGCGCAACCGCAACACCATCAAAGAAGTCCGTGATTTCGATAACAACATTCTCGAAAAGCACGAGTATTATCCCGACGGACGCGCCAAAACTTCTGAGTTGCACGGCGGCGTTGAGAAATTCACGCTAACTTATGTGAACGATACAACGACTGAAGTGCGCGACGCTTATGAACGCCTGACCACTTACACCATCGAGCGCAACCGCCATCGCGCCGTCGTCACCAACATTAGCGGCCAATGCGCCTGCGGCGGTGGCGGCGGCAACGAATCGCGCACCTGGACTTATAACGAATGGGGCGATGTGCTCACTTACACCGACGGCAATAACATCACGACCGGCTACACCTGGGACGCCAATGGCAATCCGGCCACGATAACCAATGCTACGGGCACGACGACTTACAGCTATTCGCGCGTGGGCGACCTCAATACGGTTACCGATCAGGTGCCTGCACCTCAGCAAGGCGTATTGACTTATAACCGTGATAGCAAAGGCAACCTGCTTTCTTTCGTGGATAAGACGGGCAACACGGTCACGTTCGGTACGCCCGACAGTCGCGGTCTGCCGCCCAGCGTCACCGACCCGCGCAATAAAACAACGAACTTTGAATACACGCCCGAAGGCCGTTTGAAAAAAATCACCGACCCGCTGGGCCAGATCACGCAATTTGAATATTACCCGCTTGGCAAGCTCAAAAAGATCGTCAATGCGCGCGGCTATGAGACGGTTTACACCTATGACTCGATGGGCCGCGCCAAAACCATTAGCGAACCCGCGATTGACGCCAATGGCCCGGCGGTCACGACCTTCGTTTATGACAAAAACGGACGCAACACCGAAGTCATAGATCCGCGCGGTTACAAGACCACTTACGGTTATGACGGAGCCTATCGTTTGCTCAGCGAAAAGAACGCGCTCAACCACACGACGACTTATGCTTACGACTTGATGTCGAACCTCGAAAAAATCACCGATGCTTTAAATCGCGTGACCGACATTCGCTACGACGAATTTTATCGGTTGAAGGAAATCGAATATCCGCCCGCCACGACGGGAGCCGCGCGCACTTTGGAAAAGTTTAAATTCGATGCCGGCGGACGACTGAAGGAACACACCGATCAGGCCAATTACGTGACGGCTTATCAATACGACACGGCCAATCGCCCGTGGAAAGTCACCGATGCCAAACAAGGCGTGACCGAATTCGGCTATAACCCGCGTTCGTTCCGCACGATGGTCAAAGACGCCAAGGGGCAAATTTATGATTTCGATTACGACAAGATGGGGCGGCCTACTACGACGATGCGCGGCGGCGTCACGATGACCTATGGCTATCAAAATGGCGTGCGCACCTCGCGCATTGATTACAACGGTGCCGTGACCAATTACCAATACGACGAACTCAGTCGCTTGAAAAAGATTCTTTACCCGGGTGGCGGCGGCGAGACTTTGTTCACCTACGACGAAGTCTCGAATTTGAAGACCGCCACCAACGTCAATGGCACGGTAAGTTTTAATTACGACGCCCGCAACCGCGCGGAATTCACCTCTGATGTGTGGGGGCGCACGAACCATTTTTTTTACGATAAAAACAGCAATCGCATTGTGGCGCAATTGAATGGCGGCTCTCCCGGCGGGTTGCAAAGCATGTATCTCACCTATGTTTATGACGCGGTGAACCGTTTGCAATCGGCTGATAATCAGGGTGCGCTAACTGCCAGCTTCACCTATGATGCAGTTAATCGTTTGCGCACTCGTGCATTACCCAATGGCGTAATACAAACGGCGGATTACGACGACCTCGACCGGTTAAAATCGCTGACGTACAAAAAAGGCACGGCCACGCTGGCGAGCTTTGGCTACGATTACAACACACGCAATCTCATCACGCAGATGACGGATGCTGCTGGCACGCACACTTATGGCTATGATGAATTGCAGCGACTGACTTCCGCCGCTCATCCCGGCGGGCAAACCACGGAAAGCTACCAATACGACGAAGTCGGCAACCGCACTAATTCGCACTTTACGAATAGTTACAACACGCAACCGTTTAATCGCGTAGTGCAAATCGGCAGCACGACGTTCAGTTACGACAACAACGGCAACCTGCAAACCAAAACCGACGGCACGGGCGTGACGCAATACGTGTATGACTACGAAAATCGCCTGATGAGCGTGCATTTGCCGGGGCCGCCGCTGAAAACCATCCATTACAAATACGATGCTTTGGGCCGACGCATCGAGCGCCTCGACGTCAGCACCAACGCGTGGCAACGGTATAGCTATGACGGTTGGGAGGTACGCTCAGAAGAAAACAGTGATGGCAGTTGGGTGAGTTACGTCAACGGCGACGGTTGGGACGACCATCTCTGGCAGTTGAAATCGGACGGAACCATCAATGGCATTGCGCAAAGTTATTACCTCACAGACCATCAAGGCAGTCTGCGCGCGCTCACCGATGCCAACGGCAATGT
>JABFSD010000184.1 GCA_013140935.1 Acidobacteriota bacterium | reverse complement strand
GCGCGCGTGTTCGCGGCAATCAAACTGAGATTGGGGCGTCCGCGCCCGATGAGGGCGCGGGGGATTTCGACGTTGATTTGTTCGACGCCGGTGAAATCGGGCGAAGCTCCGGCGGCGGCAGGCGTGACTTCGATGCCGCCGAGCAAGACGCGCAGTGAGTTCGCTACGCCGCGCGCGCCGCTGGCGTAAAGGATGAGAAAGAGGCGTTCGCTGGCGGGGCCGAGATTGAGTGACAGCGATTGCCAACGGTTCGCGGTCGCGTCGTATTGCGCGATGGGTTCGTAAACGAAAGTGTTGTTCGCGGTGACGCGCAGTGCGACAGCGGCGGCGACGCCATTGCCGTCGGCGTTGAAGGTGAAAAGTGCAGGCGCGGCGTTGGCGATTTCGACCGTGCCGGTGCGCGTTGAACCGTCGCTGGCGAAAACCGCGATGTTCGCTAAACCAGTGGCTGTGCCAGCGGGAATCAAGAAATTGATCTGACCGGGCGAAACGAAAAAGAGGGGAGCGAAGGCACCATTAACACGGATGCTCACGCCGCCCAACGAAGTCGGCAACGGTTTGGTATTCGCTTTGAAAATTTGCGACGAGAGCCCCTGACCGAAAAGCGCGACGATGCCTTCGGGCGTAACAGGCGCAAGGTAATTGCCTGCGGATACGACCGAGATGGCGGTGTTGGTTTGCAGCGCGGCTGAGTGACGAGGCCATTGCACGAGGGCGACGGCGGCGATCAAGAACGTGAAAAGCACGGCAGCGAAAGAACGAGTGGTAATACGCACAAAGAACTCCAATGGCCTTGCGGCTGAATCCGCGTGAACGATTTACCGCAAACGATAAGTGCTTGCGGCGCTGATGTGGGGCGCGGTGAATTGGGGTTTTAAACAAAGCGCATCGGTGTGACTGCTTGACCGTATGCATCAACCGAAGCGACTGCTCTCAGTTGACGGGCGGCAATATAAAGTGATGGGGGGCGATTGAAAAGCGGTATCGTCGAATCATTCCACGAACTTGTAACCCAACCCGCGCACCGTCAGAAAGTGGCGCGGATTTTTGGCGTCTTCTTCCAGCTTTTGTCTGAGCGCGCCGAGGTGTACGTCAACGGTGCGCGTCAGCGCCTCTTCGTCGTAACCCCACACGTCGCGCAGCAGTTGCCTGCGCGGAATCGTCAGGCCGCGCCGTTGCACGAAGTAACGCAGCAGTTCGAATTCGCGGGCAGAGATTTCTACGAGTTGGTGATGAAAGCGCACTTCCGTCGCGTTGAAGTTGATGACGATTGCGCCGAAACGAAACGTGTCGGGCAATTCGATGGCGGTGGCGGGAGCGCGGCGCAGCAGGGCTTCGAGGCGGGCGAGCAGTTCGAGCGGCTCGAAAGGTTTGGTCAGGTAATCGTCTGCGCCGAGTTTGAGGCCGAGGACTTTGTCTACTAATTGGCCGCGCGCGGTGAGCATCAGAATCGGTGTGCGAATGCCGCGCGCGCGCAACTCGCGGCATACATCAAAGCCGTTCATGTTGGGCAGATTCACATCCAGAATGATCGCGGCGAAAGGCTTGTCACAAGCCAACGCGAAGCCCGCTGCGCCATCGGCGATTGTTTCGAGTTGGTAGCCTTCGGTCGTCAGCAAATCGGTGAGCGTGAGCGTCAAGCCCGGCTCGTCTTCGATTAAAAGCAGGTTCGTCATGCGTGGTGATTGCCGTTCAACACCGGCAGATGAATCGTGAAGGCTGCGCCTTGATCGGGCGCGGTTTCGACAGAGATACGTCCGCCGTGCGCTTTGATGTGTTCTTGCATAATGCTCAATCCCAAGCCTGCGCCTGCGATGGATGAAGCCGCCATGCCTTGTCCGCGATAAAACGGTTCAAAGAGATTGCGCAAGTCTTCAGTGGCAATGCCGGGGCCGTGGTCGGCGACGGTCAGTTGGATTTCGTCGTCGTGTGGTTGTGCGCTTAACCGCAGCCACTGGCCCAGCGCGGCGTATTTCAGCGCGTTGTGCAACAGGTTCTTGATGGCGCTTTCGAGCGCCTGTGCGTCGCCATTGATTGCGGGCAAGTCAGCAGCGATGTCTTGTTCGATCTGCCAGCCTTGTTCAATGAAAGCCGGTTCGTATTCAGCCAACGCGCTTTCGATGAGTGCGGGCAAATGAACCGGTTGAAAGTGGTAGTGCTTGCGTCCCGCCTGAATGCCCGCAAAGGTGAGCATCTGTTCAACCATCTCTGACAAGCGTTGGCCTTCGTGCTGAATCGTTGCGCCGTATTGTTTGACGCGCGCGGCATCGGCGACGCGACCGCTGGCGAGGTTGAATCCGGCGGATTGAATGACCGAAAGCGGCGTGCGCAATTCGTGCGATACGCCGGCGACGAATTCGAGTTGGCGCTGGGCGAGGTTGCGCGCGCGTTGCGTCGTCACGACCAGCAACGCGACGCTGCCGAACAGCAATGACAATAGGCCGAAGCCGATCAACAGGTTTTGACGGCGTTCGCTGTGCAAGACGGCTTCGAGCGAACCGGCGCGATGTTGCGCGACGAGCCTCCATTCGCGCGAAGCGTTGGCGCTTTCCAATTCCGTTCCCAGCCGATGCGACGAACTCAGCAGCGTCTCAGTCGCATCCGCCGTTAACGGTGCAGTCAACGAAGTCTCAGAACGAAACAAAACTTGTGATGAATCGCCTCTGGTGACTTCAATGCGATATTGCGAAAGCTCGGCTCCGCTGAAATGGTGCTGCAACAATTCGGGCAACAATCGTTGCAGCAAATACTCCGCATCGAATTCGACGAAGCACCAACCCGCCAATTGCAAACGCGGGGCTTGTCCCGGAGCCATGCGTTGCCTGCGCGCTTGTGCCCCCAAAGACCAAGGTGGAGCTTGCCCATTTAATACCCACGGCGGCGGGCCTTGTCGCATTTGATCGGGCGGCGGGCCTTGTCGCATTTGATCGGGCGGCGGGCCAGGACGCGCGCCATTCGGCGGGCCGAACCCACCGCGCGCCCACGGCGGGCCGAAACCAAAAGAAGCGGACGGACGATTGCCCGGTTCAGGCTGTCCAACGTGAATCGCCAACAACGGCAATGCCAGCACGGGACGTTCATCCGTCAGCAACAACGCATAGCCCGAAGGCGAAGCGAGCGGCGGTCTTTTGTTATCGGCAGGTGCAGGTAAACGCTGTTGAAACGCCGCCAATGCGGCAGGCCATTCGGCGGATGCAAACGGCGTATCTTTATTGATGATCGCGCCGGTCGCATTCGTGACAGCGCGGCGAAAGAACGGCTTTCCCTGAGCGTCGAGCGAACCGATGCTCAACGAGCCGATCAATGCGGAATGCCGCGCGGTGTCGCGCCAGGGTTGATAAAGGTCTACGGCTTGGTGTTCGAGTTTGAGGTCGTTTTGTAAACGCGGCGCGGGACGAAACGCCGTCAGCACTTCCTGTACCGCGCTGTTGAATTCGGTCGCGCAACTGCGCAACGCGGTCACAAGCAATTCGCGGTGTTGCTTGCGGTCGGCTTCGTGAGCGCGATTGATCCAGCGATAAAGCAGGACGGCGGCAAGCAAAAGCAGCACCGCCCATACACCGAACACGAGCGCGGGCAGGTTGGGTTTGAAGCGCGTGACGTTCATCGCCGGGCAGTATACCGCGTGTTGTTTTTTGTGCGGTGAGCGTGCGAACGAGTTTACGCGATTTTTACAAAGGGGAACGCCAGCGAAAAATTCCGCTTTCACGAAACGTCGTGCAGCGTGCCGAAAGCCTGAAAAATAAGGCGTTTGGTGCGCAAAGCGAATCTGCCACGAGTGCCGCAAGGGTTTACCAACGGTTTACAGCAGGCGCTGAAATTCTGTGGTTCAATGATTACCGTGTTGAGGCGGCAGTCGTCGCAACGAAAATTTGAAAAAACATCGCTGAGAATTGAGCAGCAAGGAGAAACGGTTATGAACTTAAAACGAACGAGCACGATCTTTAACGCACTGATGATGTGCCTGTTATCGGGCAGCCTGATGATTGCTTTAGCGCAACGCCCTGGCGGCGGCGGCCCGCCCGCAGGAGGCCCACCGCTGGGCGGCCCGCCCGATTTCATCGAGCGCATGCTGGATTTGACCGATGCGCAAAAAGAACAAATCAAAGCGATTCGGGAACGCGCGGCGGAAAGCTCCCAACCGCATCACGAAGCGCTGAAACCATTGATGGAACAACAGCACACATTGACCGAAGCGGTGACGTTTAACGAAGCGGCGTGGCGCGCGTTGGCAGCACAAATCTCGCCGATCCAAATTGAACTGCAAGTGATTCAGGCACGCGCGCAATCAGAGACTTACAACGTCTTGACTGCCGAGCAAAAAGCCAGATTGGCTGAAATGCGTAAGCGCATGGAAGGGCGCGGCGGCCCTGGCGGTCGTCCCGGCTTGGGTCGTCCCGGTGGGTTCGGGCCGCCATCGCAATAACTAGCGAGTCTGAACAAGAGGTAGCCCCTGGCTCAAACAAAGCGCGATGCCGCGAAATGCGGCATCGCGCTTTTTGTTAGGGCTGCCCAGCCCGCGTGACTCCGTTTAATAGAGGCGGTGACTTGGTGGTAGGGCTTTTGTAAAATCGCTAAGTTTCCTCAAAAGACGTATTCGGAGAGTTCAGACCGTTCGCAGACCGTG
>JABFSD010000101.1 GCA_013140935.1 Acidobacteriota bacterium | reverse complement strand
GTTGTTGCTGGCCTTGTTGCGCGCGTTGCTGTTGCTGTTCGAGTTCTGTTTGCTGACGGCGCGCGAGTTCTTCGAGCTTGCGCTTGGCCTCGTCTTCCTGTTGCTGGCCTTGCTGTTGCTGTTCGCGTTGGATGGTTTCGTATTGGTTCTTCTTCTTGTCCATCTCGAGCTCAAACAGGTCTGCGAGTTCCTCAGCGCGTTGACTGCCTTGCCCTTGTCCGCTTTCCTGCTGGGCAACTTGAATCTCGCGGAAGATCGCGTCGGCGCGCAACAGGTTTTGCAGCGCACGCTGTTCGGGCGGCAACGCACCTTTGGCGTTCTTGCCTTTCAGCAAGGGAATCGCCACTTCCATCTCTTTGGCGGCTTGCGTCATGTATTCAATCAGCTTGCCGAAATCGCTGTTCGGATCAAGGTTGTTGCCCATGCGCCGCTTGATGCGTTCGATCACTTGATTGGTGGCGTCGCGCAATTTCTCTTGCCCCAAAGAGATCGTGTTGTAATTCTCAGTCTTCTCCTGTTCGTTATAACGCTCTTCTTCACGAATCACGCGAAACGTAGCCGCGATCAATTCCTTCTGCTGCTTGCTTAAGGCATTGGGCTGTTCGCCGCCCGCGCCTCCGCCGCCACCGGCTTGTTGCGATTGCTTGAAATCTTTCTCGAACGGTTTGATCTCGATGAAGTAAATATCGCTCGTCGTTTCGTGCCGCGCGTCGCGCGCTTTGGCGTAATAAGAAACGAAATCGCCCGGTTGCAAACCGTACTCTTCCAGAAAGAACGTATGCGCGCCGCTCAACGATTTGGCGGCTTCGCGTTGCAGGTTTTGCAATTCGACTTTCTTCTCTTCGCCGCCGTTGACCGAGATGAACATTTCGAGCGAAGACACGCCGTAATCGTCTTCGGCTTTGGCTTGCGAGAAAATTTCTTCGACGCTGGTCGCGCGCGTATCGCGTCCCGGTTTCTCAAACGTCACGACGGGCGGCATGTCTTCCAACACTACGATGTCGTATTCGTTCGAGCCGTTATAAACATCGCCGTCCACGCTGGTGAGTTCGATGTGATAGCTCGATTCTTTCGTCACGTTGATCGTGCCCGCCATAATCAACGCGCCGTCTTCGGTGTTCTCGGCTTGCATGTCCAGCTTCGTGCCGTCTTTCAACACGATGCGGGCTGACTTGGCGCGATGCGTGAGATAAGCCATCACCCTCACACTCGTACCCGCCAACGCGGCGATTTCGCCCGTGTCTTCGACGACCTTGCGCGCCATGCCGGTGTAAGCAGGGAAGTCATAAGCCAGATCAATCCGTTTCACATAAGGCAAATCGGCAACGGTGAATTTATAGATTTCAGATTTGCAGCCCGGCGCTTCGGCGAAATACTCGGTGTCTTCCTGAATGTTGAAGATGAAATGCTGAAATTCGTTTTTGGCTTTGGCGGGTTCCATCTGCGCACTTACCCACTGGTCATCGCCCGCGCCCGCCTTGCGCGTAAAAATCGTCAACGTCTCGGCTTCAAAGTTGACCGTCGTAGCCACGATCTTTTGATCGGTACCTTTCGGCACGCGCGCATTGCCGGGCTTGAGCGTAATTTTCAAAGCATCTTTATCCGTTGTCGCGGCGAATGCCTCTGGCGTTACGACTTGTGACAAGCCTTTGCGAATTTCCTGCGGCCCGAACAGCAACGCGCCGATGAAAAGAGCTACGCTGGCAAAGGCCGCGCCGCCGTATTGCCAGAACCGTTTGCGCGGCACGATGGCGTCGAGGTTTACGTTATGCGCCGACTGATTTGCCTTCGCGTTCAGCCGTTCAAAAATCGCCGCCGACGTGAGCGTACGTTTCTCGTCATCAGCGAATTCAATCGCGCTGACCAGACTGTCATCCAGGCCCGGCGATTTTTCTTCGATCAACCGCGCCAGCTGCGCGTCGCTCACCCGCTGCCGCAACGGACGCGACAACGCCAACCACGCCGTCGCCAGCAACGCGACCAACGCGCCCACGCGCAAACCCACCAACGCGCCCGCATTGAACCGCTGTTTGTAGGCTGCCCAACCTACGAGCAACAGCACGCCCGCCGCCACCGCCAGCAAGATCGCCAGCCCCCGCAACCAAAATAACCCGTTGCGCTGACGGCGTACCGTCTGAATCAACGTCATGAGTTGTTCGCCGATGTAGGTTGGATAGTTCATAAATTACCTCTTTCTGAAAATCTTTGCTTACGGTCCGAGTAATCCATCGGAAGATATTTATCTGAAGCGAGATGGTGTAACCTGAATGCCTACAACATCGCCATTCTTAGTTTCAAAAGTAACACTTACTCCGACTTGAAAATTCTTTTTTATATCATTGGCATTAGTGACTTTGACGTCAAGTTTTGAGCCTCTGTATTCAATGGTGACTTTCCCGCGTTGCGGATCAATATGGCTAATAGTTCCTCTATAAAATCCGTCTTTAAGTTTTAGCTCAATTAAAGGTGAGCCGTTAGCTAATGACGGTGGCGTTTTTTCGATTTGCCGATATCTTTTATTTATTCCGTTAATCAGCCTTTGCGTAACTTCAGGGGATTTAACCTGATCAGGGCCAAGCCTTTCCGCATTTAACACTCGAACGGCCTCCTTAATAGCGTTAAGAAACCCTTGATCCACTTGCTGAAGAAAACCAGAAAAGTTTTTCTCGGATATGAGTGTGTTCTTTTTAAGGTTAGGTGCGAGTTGCACTTTAATAAGCATTGCTAAATGATAAATCCATCGATTTAGCTCGGGAGTTGTACGAATAAAGTTCCTGGTTTTCGCCACTAAGTGGTGAGACGCAAAATAAAGCCCTTCGTAATCAGATTCAGAAAAAAGCTCTGTTGACTCATTGCTGTTATACTCGTGCAGCAATTGCCCATAATAGTAGTGAACTTGGTGAGGTTGCTCCATCACGACAGAGATAAACGACTTAATGAGGTTAGGAGCCGAGACAATGGCAGATTGCTTTATGTCGTCAAGGTCGTCATATTGATGCGGCCTACGCTCATAATAGTAAGCGTGCCCTTTATTTCTCATGCCGCTAAAAAAGTCTTCCAAATTTTTGTGGTACGGCCTTGTTGTCGCTAATGCCTCTTTAGTTACTAAGGACTGACTGTTCGTAGTTGCGATAATTCTTCCACTAAGATCAATGTCTGACGTCTCGACTAGTTTAACGGTTACATACATATCTGAGCTTAGGCGGCCTTTGTTATTGAATAGCACATGGCTCGTTTGGCAGCCGTTAACTATCTGATACTGAAAAATAACAAAGTTGTCGCCTTTTAGTTCTACTTTTCTCGCTACGATAGTAACTCCGTTATTAAGAATGGCGAACCTATCTCTTTCCGCAGAAGAATGAATGGTTTCCGCAATCTTCGCATTAACAGAGTTTTCTGCCCCCAAGAAATCCCGAACATTTTCAAAGAATATCCCTTTGTTTAGCTCGCCATTCTCTTTCTGAATCAGCGCCACATAGTCTTCACATTTTACGACACCTAAGTAAGCGGCCGTAGCGCCCGCGATTGGTGGTAAAGCTACATGTCTCTGACAAACCAATTGCTTTTGTACTGCGTTTTGAGCGGCGCGATAAAATTCCACCATTTTATTTGCATCGTAAACCGGGCTAGTGACTCTTGAGAATAAATTCTTCATTTCGTTAAACGAATCAACTTGCTGTTTCATTTGAATAGCAATTATGTCGTTGTTACCTACAACGTACTGCCCGGTGTAGCAGTAAGCAAGCTCTACAACAGGAAGCTCTCTCATTTTGTCTTTCTTAGAGTAAAGTGCCTCTTTAAGTCTAAATGCGTTTCTTAGCTCTTGCGGAACTTGATTAATATCGTTACCAAAAAAGCTTTTAGCTGTACTGATGAATTTCAGATAGTCCCCAAAATCAAACGTGGAGGATGTTTTTGCTTGAGTAAAATAAAATTTCACTTCAAAATAGGCTCTGGTAAGTTGCTTGACCTCTTCTTCTTCATTAACAATAACACCATTAACAATAATTGCTAGTCCATCAATCCCGAGGCATTCAGCAGTTTCAATCTTTTCAAACTCAAAAGAGTCGTAGTGGTCAGCCTTCAGAAGGCAATAATTGACAAACTTTTCAAATTGTTTTGCGGTAGATAGGCTTGTAAGCTCATATCGTGAAGAAAAAGTTTCAAGTTGTCCTAGTAAAATAATGTTATTCATGTGAGGGGGTTCCTTCAAATTTTATTCAGAGTTTTGTTCAAGAATGGTTCGGTTTGATTCGGGATGAGGGTGCTAACCTAGATTCCCCCAAGCTATAGCCTACCGTTATTGCTCTTCAATTAATTTTACCAAACCTCGTTGGGCCTAGTTGCGCCGCGACGCTGCGGGCATAGCTCGTCGAAGTATCCATCATTCGCCTGAAAAGGCCGTAGCCTTTTCACACATCACTGCGGCGGAGCCGCGAAGACATTTTTTCAATCTTGCGTATTACGGATGGTTGTTCGGATTCTCGACATTCAATCCCTCGGCTTGTGCCGCCTTGTTCAACTCAGCATCCGCTGAAACCAACGTCAACGCAGGAAGCCCAAAGGACATTAGTTCGTCATTCTCTTCCAAAGCCGCCGCCAGTTGAACCGCATCATAGCCACGCAGCGCGTGTT
>JABFSD010000053.1 GCA_013140935.1 Acidobacteriota bacterium | reverse complement strand
CGCGCGCTATCACTGGGTCGCACGCGAACGATGGAACGATTTGAGACAAGCCGAAACCAAACGGCTCATCCAGGATTCCTATCAAATGGTTTACGAGAAACTCCCGAAGAAAATTCAACAATCGTTACCGCGTTCGTAGTTCCGCCTTTAGGCGGGCAGGTTTCGCTCATCTCAACGCGCCCGCCTAAAGGCGGAACTACGAACGCGTAGTCTGATCGTTCGTTGCCCTCAACGACGCTCCCTCGGCATAATGCCCGCGCAATCTCGCCCGAAAGGAAAACCATTATGAATATGAAACCGATTCGCCACCTGCTCATTGGCGCAGCCTGTCTGTGCCTCTTTGTCTTAACACTTTTCGCCCAAACCAAACGCCCCATCACCCACGAAGACGTATGGCTGATGAAGCGCGTCGGCGCACCCGTGCCTTCGCCCGACGGCAAGTGGGTTGTGTTCACCGTCACCGAACCCGCTTACGACGAAAAAGATCAGGTCACGGATTTATGGATCGTACCGGCTGACGGTTCGTCACAAGCGCGCCGTTTGACCAACACCAAAGGCGCGGAAAGCGGCGTGACGTGGACGCCCGACAGCACGAGCGTCATCTTCGCCGCACGCCGCGAAGGCGACGAAGCCAATCAGCTTTACCTGCTCAACGTCGTGCAAGGCGGCGAAGCGCAACGCATCACTTCGCTTTCGACTGGCGCGCGTTCACCGCAGGTTTCGCCCGACGGCAAGCACGTACTCTTTCAAAGCTCGGTCTATCCTGGCGCACTTAACGACGAAGACAACAAGCGCATCGCCGCCGAACGCAAAGCGCGCAAGTGGAATGCGCGCGTTTATGAAACCTTCCCCATTCGCAACTGGGATCGCTGGCTTGACGACAAGCAAACGCATGTTTTCGTGCAACCGCTCGACGCCAACGCTAAAGCAAAAGACCTGCTCGCAGGCACAAAGCTCGTCAGCGAAGCGGGCTTTGCGGGCGCATTCACTTCGGGCGGAGACGACCTGCAAGCCGTCTGGACGCCCGACAGCACTGGCGTCGTTTTCACCGCGATGACCAATCGCAATGCGGCGGCTTATAGCGAAACGAATACGAACCTTTATCAGGCGATGGTGAGCGGCGGCGAGCCGAAGTCATTGACCGAGGGTAAGGATAGTTATACGAGTCCGAAATACAGCCCAGATGGGAAAACGCTGCTTTCGCTTTTTGAGCCAGGCACGAAATTCACCTACAACATTTCACAACTCGTGAATTTGTCTTGGGCAAGTCAGAGCGGCAAGAAAATCTTGGTAGACAACTTATCTGTTAGCAGTTTTGCGATTAGTAAAGATGGCAGCACCGTCTACTTCTCGTCTGAATCAAATGGGTTTGAGTTGGTATATGGGGTTCCTATATCAGGCCGTCCCAGCGGAGGCTACAAAGTATTTACCAGCGCGCAATTGAATGGTGCTTATACAAACTTGGCCATTGGAGGCGGAGAGGTATTTGCGAATTGGGAAAATGCGACTCACCCCATCGAAATTGTCAGACTTGATGGCTCCGTTTATGCAAAACCGATCACAAGTTTCAACACTGGACGCATCGCCCAACTCGATTGGCAACCTTTGAAGTCCTTTGAATTCACCAGCACCAAAGGCCGCAAGATTCAAAACTTCATCGCCCTGCCACCCAACTTCGACGAAAACAAAAAGTATCCTTTGTTTGTCGTGATTCATGGCGGCCCTCATTCGATGTGGCGCGATCAGTTCGTCTTGCGGTGGAACTATCACCTGCTGGCCGCGCCGGGTTACGTAGTCTTGCTGACCAATTACACCGGCTCGACGGGCTTTGGCGAAAAGTTCGCGCAGAACATTCAACTCGATCCGTTGAAGACACCAGGCGATGAAATCAATGAAGCAGCGGACGAAGCCATTAAGCGCTTCAAGTTCATTGACGCAACGAAGCAAGCGGCGGGCGGGGCCAGTTACGGCGGGCATCTGGCGAATTGGTTGCAGGCGACGACGACGCGCTATAAGTGTTTGATCTCGCACGCCGGACTGGTCAATCTCGAATCGCAATGGGCGACGAGCGATACGATTTATTCGCGCGAACTCAACAACGGCGGCCCCGTGTGGGAACAGGCTGAAACGTGGCGCACGCAAAATCCGATTCGCCGCGCGGCTTCGTTCAAGACGCCGATGCTGCTGACCGTAGGCGAAAACGACTTTCGCGTGCCGCTCAACAACACGCTCGAGAACTGGAGCGTCCATCAACGCTTGCGCATCCCCAGCAAGCTGATCGTCTTTCCCGAAGAAAACCATTGGGTGCTGAAAGGCGAGAATAGCCGTTTCTTTTACAGCGAAGTGCATGCGTGGCTGGCGCGCTGGTTGAAATAGCCTGGGTGCGCACGCTCTCCAGCGTGTGCCCCAGGCTAAAACCATTTCTGGTAATCAGGCACGTGCAAATGGCTTTCTTCTTTCACGTCTAGTTTCATCCCGAAGCGTTTAGCAATGCGGGCAATCTCAGCCGCCGCCAAACTGCCGCGCTTTTGCAAATCAACCGACAAGGCCAGCAGGAAGCCCTGATGATGACACAACATATCGCGCGTCTCGGTCGCCAGTTGGCGAATCATTTCTTCAATCGCAGAATCGGTGAGTTCAGTGTTCAGCGGATAAGACGGATTGTTCGAGTAGTAACCCTGATAGTCGCTGACAAAGCCGTACTTCCGCACGTAATCGCAAGCCAGCATCGTCACCTGTTCGCGGTCGTGTTCGCGCCCGATGCTGGCGTGGCTGTCGCCGAAAATCAGTTCTTCGGCCAACCCGCCCGCAAGCATGACTTTGATCTTTTGCGCCAGCGTTTGCTTGGTCATGAAAATCTGATGCGGGAACGTGAAGCCGCCCGCATAAGTCGAAGCCACTTTCGATTTCAACTGCAACGGCGCGAGGCCGAACAGCACGGCGTAAGCGACGGCGTGGCCTGATTCATGTACGGAAACACATGCCGTCACCGCCGGATCGTTGCCCTGACGAATGCGATCAACGCGGCCTTCATAAGGCGCGCGCACTACGCCGACTTTATGCACGTCGGCGATCAATTCCTTTTTGGCGAAATCGTAATCGAGCTTGATGCGACGGCCTCCCACCATCAGCGCCTGAAACATGAAGCGCGAGATATTGGCTTCGATCACGTCAGTGATGCTCGAAAAAACCGGGCGCACGCCTTGCACGGGGAATACGCCGTTTTGATAAACCAGCGTATGAATCGCAGGCGCGAGATCGAGTTCAACGCCGAAGTGTTGCAGGTTGCGCGCCTTGATCTTGGTGATTTCCATCTCGATCAGTTTCTCGAAATCGCGCCGCCGCAACGAACGATAGATGAGGTGAATGTTGCCGAAACGCGCGACCTGTTCAGGCTTGAACTTGCGCGAGAGCGCGACCTTGATGTCAACCAGCGTCAGCTTTTTCGTGTAAGCGTGAAAGATGTCGGCGTCTACGTCGGCTTCCGAAGTTTCGCGCGCCATGCTGAAGGCTTCATCGAGATTGCCGCTGATGATGATGAGCGTTTTAGAATGATCGGCGGCTTCGTAAATGCGTTTCTGTTTGCGGCGCGCGAGCATCATCTTGAGGATGTCGTCGTGTTTCATCTCGGCGAGTTCGTGAATGCTCTCGTCGAAGTCGAAAAGTTTTTTGAGCGTACGCGCATCCCACAAGCCAATGACATCAGGCCCTTGCGGCTCATCGGGGTTGGGCGGCATGGCCGATTGCTTGCGACGTTGCGACGACGAATAGAGATAGTTGTCGAGGTAATTGGTGATGTCTTCTTTGGTGTCGCGGCGCGCGAGGCGTCCGTCACTGAGCAGTTCCCAAAAATCCTGAAAGCGTTCGTTGAGAATCGGCTTGCCTTCGATGTCTACGGTATTGAACCGCTGAATCTCGTCGAACAGCACAATCGCGGGCTTGCCGTCATTCAAGCCGGAGCTTTCGAGAATGCCGCCGACCGAATGCTTCCACGAATAATAACTATTGTTGTCGCTGTTGCTGAGTTCGACTTCGGCAAAGCGATCCTGGTATGCGAGCTTGCGCACGAGCTTGCGCACGAGATCGGTTTTGCCTACGCCGGTCATGCCCCACAGATTGACGATCACCGGACGCGCCAACACTTCGGGCATCAAATACCAAATCTGGATATAAGTGATCAGTTCATCAATGATGGCATCAATGCCGACGAATTCCTGTTTGAGTTCACGACGAACTTTTTCGAGTTTGCGCTGACGCTGAGCGATTTGCGCTTTGTCTACGGTAACGATGGGTGCTTTGTTCATATCTGTTTTCATAAAAGAGCATTCTCCCACGAAATCACACGAAGCAGGCACGAAGTGAATCGCTTCGTGTTTTCTTCGTGTAACTTCGCGGGAGAATCCGTCTTTCACTCTATAGCTTACGTGTTGCGGCGAATGCAATCAGCGGCGCAAGCATCACGTGCGCGGGCAAGACGTAACGATAATCTGCCCACAGCGGAATCATCAACAGCGTAATCGTCACCGGATAAAGCCACAGCAACAACACCTCTTTGCTGAAACCCGCGCGCCACGTACCGAGCAAGGCCAATGCGAACGGCAACACGCTCAACCCGACGTAGAAAAATGCCTTACGCAACAGATCAACGA
>JABFSD010000175.1 GCA_013140935.1 Acidobacteriota bacterium | reverse complement strand
TGGATTGTTACCTCGTCGCGCTCGATGCGCGTACGGGCGCGTTGCGTTGGGAAACCAAAGTCGGCGACAACAAGCTCGGATACGCCATCACCGCCGCGCCGCTCGCCGTTGACGGCAAAATCATCGTCGGATTGAGCGGCGGCGAAGCAGGCATTCGCGGCTTTCTCGATGCTTACGACGCGAAGACCGGCAAGCTCGTATGGCGGCGTTATACGATTCCCGCACCGGGCGAAGCGGGCTTTGAGACTTGGCCCAAGGTTACTAAAGATGGCAAGAACGAAGTCTGGAAAATGGGCGGCGGCTCGACGTGGATCACGGGTTCTTACGACCCTGAACTGAAGCTGCTTTATTGGGGCACGGGCAATCCCGGCCCTGATTGGAACGGCGATGTGCGACCGGGCGACAACCTTTACACCTGCGCGTTGCTGGCGCTCGACGTGACGACCGGCGCGATCAAGTGGCACTTTCAATATACGCCGCACGACACGCACGATTGGGATGCGTGCCAAATTCCCGTCTTGCTCGACGCCGAAATCAATGGCCGACAGCGCAAGCTCGTAGCGATGGCGAATCGCAATGCGTTTTATTACCTGCTCGACCGCGCGACGGGCGAATTCATCTTGGGCGAACCTTACACTAAACAAACCTGGGCGAAAGGACTTGATGCCAAAGGGCGTCCTATCGTCTTGCCCAACACCGAGCCGAGTGAAGCGGGCACGCTGGTTTGGCCGGCGCTCAACGGCGCTACGAATTGGTTGAGTCCGGCTTACTCCCCCGTGACCAAGCTCTTTTACGTCGCCGTGCGCGAACGCAGCGCCTACTACTTCAAGAGCGATGTGACCTTCAAACCGGGTACGTTTTTCGCGGGTGGCGGTGAACGTCCCGTAGACGGCGACGACAAAGCCTGGGGCGCAGTGCGCGCACTCGACGCCACGACGGGCCAGTTGAAATGGGAGTTTCGGCTACATACGCCCGCGTGGGCCGGCGTATTGGCGACGGCGGGCGGACTGGTTTTCAGCGGCTCGAACGAAGGCAACTTCTTCGCGCTCCACGCCGCTTCGGGCCAGCCGCTGTGGGAGGTGCAAACCGGCGGCACGATCAATGCCAATCCGATCAGCTTTGCAATTGACGGCAAGCAATACGTAGCGATTGCGGCGGGGCAGGCGTTGTTTGTGTTTAGCTTGTGAGGGGCAGTAAGCGCTACACGCAGATGGTTTCCAAATTTGCTTTGCCTGTAACATAGCGCACGTCTTCATAAGGAAGGCCGTTGGCATGCGCCTTATTTCTGGGCAGGGTTCACCTTTTAAGGATTAACTTGAAAATAAAACTGCCAGATTACTTCTCACCGCAGAGGCGCTGAGGTCTCGCAGAGTTACCGCAGAGAAAAAGGAGAGAAGTTTCTTTTCTTCTCTGCGTAAACTCTGCGAAAGCCTCTGCGCCTCTGCGGTGAAATGGCACTCTTAATTTCGAGCCATTCCTAAGTGGCTTCCTGTTGCCGCCTCAACGCCAGCACTTCGTCTGCCAGGCTCATTAACTGGTGACGTAAAAGCTGCCCTTCCAGCGTGGGTAAGAGCGGATAACTTTCAGGCAGGATCAAAGGACGCTCCGGTTCACGGTGTTCAAGCGGCACCCGCGTGAACATTTCGTAAACGCGCCATTCCGTCACGCCGACTTCGGTCTTCAGCCATTTCAGCAATCTCCCCAACTCGACATCGCACTCGCTAATCGCGTTGAGCAGCGCGCTGCAAAGAAACGTAGCGCAATACAACGTCTTGCCGCTCTGACAACCATTCGATTGCCCAGGTGCTTGTAAGATGCGGCACGTCGGCGGACAGCAACCGGTTCCCTGTTCGTGGCAGCGGCGGCAGATGTCGAATACGCCACTGGTGGTAAAGAATTGATCAAGTTGCGCGATGAGTTCGTCGCGCGTGAGGCCGGTTTGCGTGGAAGGCGTTTGGCGTAATTGCTGACGATGACTGCGCGCACAAGCAGTACAAAGCTGTTGTTCGGTTACGAGGGCGAGTTCGCGCAAGGTGGCGAACGTCCATTGATGAAAGGTGTGCGCGTCGGCTGCGCCGCATTGCTGGCACTTCAAGTGTTGAGACATAGATTCAGACGGGTGCATGGAGTACACGCTTTAGCGTGAGGCGTCGCAATCAGACGCCTCACGCTAAAGCGTGTACTCCATGCACCCGTAATTGATTTAGCGCTTCAATCCGATCTGTTCCAACAACGCGCTGAACCGCGCGTCTTTGCGCAAAGCCGAAAACACCGGCGTCACATTCAAGTCAATCAAGCCGCCGTCTTTTTCTTTGAGCGCCAATTGCAACGATTTGAACGCGGCTTCTACGTCACCCAGCCGCGTATGCAACGCCGCAAACGTCGTCGCGGGAATGTAACGTTCCTTCGCTTCGTCTTGCAGGTGCGCGAGTTCCTGCTTCCAAAAACCTTGCGTGCCTTGTTTGGCGAAGGCGTTCTGCAAGCCTGTGACGTAAGCAGCGTCTTCGCGCAGCAGCTTGCGCGCTTCGAGAAACTCGTTGACGGCTTCGGCGAAACGTTTTTGCTGTTCGTAAGTCAGTCCCAAGCCGGTGTGCGCGTCGGCGTAATCTTCGTCGAGTTTGAGCGCCTGTTGAAAGTGTTCAGTCGCGTGGTCGTAATCAGCCGCGAAGTAAGACAGCGTGCCGATGTCGGCGTTGATCGGCAACGAACGCGGATCGAGTTTGCGCGCCTGATAGATCGCGGTACTTGCTTCTTGGTGGCGTCCCATCAACGCCAAAAACTCAGCGAAGCGTTGATGCGTCGCGGCGTTTTTCGGTTCGAGTTCGATGGCGCGTTTGATGAGGCGTTCGGCTTCCTTGAAATCCCAGTCGTAACGCAACGCGACGCGCGCCAATGTGAGGTGAGCGTCGGCGGAATTCGGATCGCCTTTCAACGCGACCTGGGCGACGGTGCGCGCCTTGGGCATGACTTTTTCAGGCGGCTCTTGATCGGCTCCGTAAGCGTGGCAGGCCGCGCATCCAGCAGCAGCAGCGGCGTAGGTATTGTCGAGGCCAAAGGCTTTTTCAAAAAGTTCGTCGGCCTTGTGCAGCGCTTCCGCCGTGCCTTGGTTGTAGTAAGCCCGACCTTCGAGATAGAGGCGATAGGCTTCGCCGTTTTGGGTTTTCTGTTGGGCGATTTGCTGGCTCGTCGCTTCGTTGAGTTTGAGATTCAGCTTTTGCGCGAGTCCGCTGACGATTTCGCTTTGCAATTCATAAAGCGCGTTCAGCTTGCGATTGAAGCTCTTCCCCCAAATGCGGCGGCGCGTTTTGGCGTCGGTCAATTCGATTTGCACGATGGTCTCAGCGCCGAGTTGCGAGACTTCGCCGGTCATCACGGCTTGTACGTTGAGCTGTTCGCCGACGGTCACGGGGTCGGTATCTTGCGCTTTGTATTTCGCTACGGAATTGCGCGCGATGACGCTCAGGTCGGGCAAATCCGACACGGCGTTGATGACTTCTTCGGTCAAGCCTTCAGAAAGCGGCGCGAGCTTGTTGTCGCTCGAATAAAACGGCAGCACCGCAATCGTATCAATCGTCTGCTGACGGTTGATGTAAAAGAACGAGCCGAACAATCCGGCCACCAATAACAAAACTGCGCCTACCGCCATCGCAAACGTTTTAGGGCGAACGACTGGCGGCGCTTTCGTGACACTCGCTGTCGGCGCTGTCGGCATCGCAGGCGCATTCGCCGCTGTAGCCGCTGCTGCTTTCGTCACATTCGTAGCAAACACATCCTGCCCACCCACATTCGTTTCAAATGACATTTGCTCTGTGCTGCTGCGTTTCAAGGTTTGCGTGGAAACATCATCTTGCGCTACGTCGAGTCGCGCTTTGATGCGTTTGAGATCGGCGATCAATTCCTGCGCCGTGGCGTAACGCGCTTCGCGGTCTTTGGCGAGCAGCTTCGTCAACACCTGTTCGAGTTCAACCGGCGCGTTGGGCAGATGTTGCGAAATGCGGCGCGGCTCTTCGCGCAACAACGCCGCGATCACGTCACTGTGCGTAGCTCCATTGAAAGGACGTTTGCCGCACACCATTTCATAAAGCACTACGCCGAGACTGAAAAGATCGGTGCGTTGGTCTACGCGCTGGCCGCGCGCCTGTTCGGGCGACATATACGCGATGGTTCCCATCACCAAGCCCGGTTGGGTTAGCAACAACGATTGCGTAACGGCTTCGTCGTTCAGGTCTTTGGTGTCGGCTTCGACCTGGGTGAGTTTGGCAAGTCCGAAATCGAGCAGCTTCACGTAACCATCCGGTCGCCGCATAATGTTTTCGGGCTTGATGTCACGATGGACGATGCCCGCCTGATGCGCCGCCTGCAACGCGCTCGCCGCTTGAATCGTCAATTCGAGCGCGTCTGACAAACTCAGATTCCCTGCTTCCAGTAAACGACGCAGCGTTTCCCCTTCGACATATTCGGTCGCAATGTAATGCGAGCCTTCGTGCCTTCCGATTTCATAAATCGTCAGAATGTTCGGATGGTTTAACGCCGAAGCGGCGCGGGCTTCCTGCTCAAATCGTTTGACGCGGTCGGCGTCTTGCGTGAATTGCGCGGGCAATAACTTGAGCGCCAGCTTGCGTCCGAGCCGCGTGTCTTCGGCCAGATAA
>JABFSD010001115.1 GCA_013140935.1 Acidobacteriota bacterium | reverse complement strand
CCGTAGGCCCTTCGGCGGACGGCTTTGGAACTTACGGCGTGACGGGCGTCGCGTTGATTTCGTTTATCTTGCTGGCAGTGCTGCCGAAATTCTTCTTGCCCGCTGGCATGACCTTAGCGACTGCTTCGCCGGAAGCTCTGGCGCTCGCTCAACGAGCCGCAGAAAACGTGCAAGTGCAATTGCTGGTCTGGATTTTTGTGATGCGGGTGATGATGGTTATCGCGTCGGCGGGTTCTTACTTCATCAACGAAGCGATGGCGAAAGCCCGCTATGGCAACGCCGACAAAATGAATTTCGAGAAGCCGCTGACGAATCTCGTCATTTTGACTTCTATCGTTTCGATCATTCTGACCTTCGTCGTGTCTTACCTGATGATTCCCACGCTGGCGGGCGACAGCACACTGTGGTGGAAGCTCTCCATGATTATCTCGTGCGGTACGGCGGCGGGCGCGATCATTCCCGAACTCGTCAAGGTGTTCACCTCGACTGAATCGCGCCACGTCAGCGAAGTCGTGACTTCGTCGAAAGAAGGCGGCGCTTCGCTCAACATTTTGTCGGGCCTGGTTGCGGGCAACTTCTCTTGTTATTGGCTGGGTATTGCGATTGTCGGTTTGATGGCGATTTCTTATTACTTCAGCTTGATGGGATTGGGATTGTTGATGGCTGCCCCGGCGGTATTCGCCTTCGGTCTCGTAGCCTTCGGCTTCTTGGGCATGGGGCCGGTCACGATTGCCGTAGATTCTTACGGCCCCGTGACTGACAACGCGCAATCGGTTTATGAGCTTTCGCTGATCGAACAAGTGCCGAACGTCGAAGCCGAAGTGAAAAAGGATTTCGGCGTGACGGTCAATTTCGACAAAGCCAAACACCTGCTCGAAGAAAACGACGGCGCGGGCAATACGTTCAAGGCGACGGCGAAGCCCGTGTTGATTGGCACGGCGGTCGTGGGCGCAACGACGATGATCTTTTCGATCATCATGTCTTTGACCAACGGCCTGACCGAAAACGTAGACAAGCTCGGCTTGTTGCACGCGCCTTTCGTGTTGGGACTCATCACCGGCGGCGCGATCATCTATTGGTTCACGGGCGCTTCGACGCAAGCCGTAACCACCGGAGCTTATCGCGCGGTTGAGTTCATCAAGGCGAACATCAAGCTCGACGGCGTCGAAAAGGCTTCGGTCGAAGACAGTAAGAAGGTCGTGCAAATCTGCACCGAGTATGCGCAAAAAGGCATGTTCAATATCTTCCTGACGGTCTTCTTTTCGGCCTTGGCCTTCGCCTTTATGGAGGAGTATTTCTTCATCGGCTATCTGTTCTCGATTGCGATCTTCGGGTTGTATCAGGCGATTTTCATGGCGAACGCGGGCGGCGCGTGGGACAACGCCAAGAAGATTGTCGAAGTCGAGTTGAAGGCCAAAGGCACGCCGCTGCACGATGCCTGCGTTGTAGGCGACACCGTAGGCGATCCGTTCAAAGATACGTCGTCGGTGGCGCTGAATCCGGTCATCAAATTCACGACGTTGTTCGGCTTGTTGGCGGTGGAACTCGCCGTCAGCCTGCGGCATCAGGAAGGCGGCGCGAACTTGAGCCACGGACTCGCGGTCGTGTTCTTTGTGATCTCGATGTTCTTTGTGTACCGGTCGTTTTACGGCATGCGGATCGGTTCGGAGAAGTAATTCAATACCGACCATTCCCCAGTGAGCGAACCCGCGCGGCGTTTTCAGATGCAGCGCGGGTTTTGCTTTTGCATAAGCAGCTTCATAAGCCGCCGTCGCGTAGCTTTACCTGATTTTCGCGTCTGAAGATTTATCGCGTTGGCTTGAGCAACCGCTCTAATCTTCTCGCCATCAGAGGCCGCGACATTAAAATTGCGTAGGTGGGAAAAATATTTCTGAACTTTTCTCACCTACATCGTGAAAGCGCTTTTTGTGTGCCCACACAATTTGCCCGTACAACTTGATGGCTAGGAACTCCCCTTAGTGATTCCCCGAAATCAGCTTTCCTAAACCAGTCCCATTCTTTCGCCCCGAACACTCACTCATCCCTCACCGATTCGGCTTTTTCCATAAAGCGTAGCTGTTGCTGTGGCTTGCATCGCCATAGTGAAACCGAACAATTCACCCGTAATTCAAATGAGGGCGAGGCTCGTCCACGCTGCCGCCCAAGCTGACTAACAGGAGTAGCACCAATGAAATCGTCTCGTAATTTTATCTCTTTGTTTATGCTGGTCGCCGTGGCGCTGTGTCTGGGCGTGGCGCTCTTCGGGCGCATGAATCAATCAGCCGAGGCTGCCGCAAAATCACCGGCGCAATCCACGGACGGCGTATGGCAAACCGCCGATGACGCCGGTCTGGTTGCTCGTATGGCGCGTGACATTCCGCGCAACGCAGGTACCGTGAAACTCAACCCCGCCATGCTCGAAGCAACGCTCGCCAATGCGCCACAGGAAGACGGCAAGCCGCGCGATAACAGCGCGGCGATCTTGTCATTGCCGATGCCGGATGGTTCGTTCACGCGCGTGCGCATCGAAGCCTCGTCCATTATGGACGCCGCACTCACCGCGCGTTATCCCGACATTAAAAGCTATCGCGCTATTGGCGTAGACGACCCCACGCTTACCGGACGTTTGGATTGGACACCGCTCGGCTTTCACGCGCTGATTTTGGCGGGCGAACAAACCGTCACGATTCTGCCCATTAACGAGAATGACAAATTAACTTACGCGGCCTTTGACGGCGGCAGCGCGGCGGAATTAGCCGAAGCCTTCGAGTGTCAGGTGCTGGACCCGAATGAAGGCTCGCAAGGGCTGCGTTCATTGGGTTCGCGCGAAATCATACGAGCGGCGGCGGCTCCGACAGCGACAGCGACCTTGCGCACTTATCGCTTGGCGCTGTCGGCTTCATGGGAATACTCCAACAACTTCGGCCAAGGCACGGTGGCGGGCACGGTGGCGTCGTTCAATACCTGGCTCAACAACATCAACGCGATTTACGAACGTGAACTTTCCCTGCGGCTGCAATTGATAGACAACGCCGCCATTATTTATTCGACTGAACAGGGTTTCAGTTCCGGCACTGACCCTTACACCAACGGCAACACGGTCACGATGCTGGGGCAGGTTCGTCCCGTATTGCGCGATCGCGTAGGCGCAGCCAATTACGATTACGGCCACGCGCTCGGCACGGGCGGCGGCGGCGTAGCCTATCTCGGCGTAGTTTGTAACAACGCGCAAGTCGGCAACGACGGACGCGGGCCGGTCAAAGGCGGCGCGGTTTCGCTGGTGAGCGGTTCGCTCGGCAACCATACGGGCGTCAACGTAATGTCGCACGAGATGGGACATCAGTTCGGCGCGAATCACAGTTTCAACAGCGGCGTAGGCAGTTGCGGCAGCAATCGTTCGAGCAGTTCCGCCGTCGAACCCGGTTCGGGCATTACGATTATGTCTTATGCCGGATTGTGCGGAACCGAGAACCTCGCGGCGCTTTCTGAATTGCGCTTTCACGCGCTGAGTTACGCGCAAATCAATTCTTACGTTTCGTCTTATGCGACCTGCGGCGTGGCGAGCAGCACGAGCAACAGCATCCCAACGGTGAGCGGCGGAGCCGATTACACGATTCCGAAACTGACGCCGTTTGCATTGACGGCGTCAGGCAGCGATGCCGACGCTGGTGACACGCTGACTTATGCCTGGGACGAAGTAGACATCGCTTACGGCTTTTCCAATCCGGGCTATGACGATTCGACCGACGGCCCGAATAGCACGAGACCGCTGTTCCGCTCTTATTCACCCAAGACCGATCCGACCCGTGTCTTTCCGCAATTGAGCTACATTTTGAATTACGCGAATACGCCTTCATTGAATGTGAATGGCTATCGTTCGGCGGAGTTTTTGTCGAGCCAATCGCGTACGCTCAACTTCAATGTAGTTGTTCGTGACGGACGCGGCGGCGCTTCGGCTGATGCAGTGCGGTTGACGGTGAATGGAAACGCCGGGCCGTTTCTGCTCACTTCGCCCAACACGGGCGCAACGCTCGAAGGCGGAACGGCGCAAACCGTTACGTGGAACGTCAACGGAACCAACGCCGCGCCGATCAATTGCGCCAACGTACGCATCACGCTCTCGACTGATGGCGGCGTGAGCTTCCCCTTCGTGCTGGCGGCGACTACTGCGAATGACGGCAGCGAATCCGTCACCTTGCCTGCCAACGTGGGCACTTCGGTGGGACGTATCAAAATCGAAGCAATCGGCAATATCTTCTTCGATATTTCCGACACTAACTTCCTGCTCACCGCAGGCAGTGGCGGCGGCCCGGTCTGCGCGACCATCACGGGCATCACGCCCACCAGCGGCCAAGTCGGCGCAACCGTCACCATCAACGGCGCGAATTTAACGGGCGTCACAGCGGTCAGATTCGCCAATAACGTGCTGGCGCAATTCACGATCAACAGCAGTACACAAATAACGGCGACGATTCCGGCGGGCGCGGTGAGCGGTGCGATTACTTTGAGCAAAGCCAGTTGCAATGACGTACAAACGCCTTCCATCACGATTGGCTCGACACCGACACCGACACCGACACCGACGCCAACGCCGACACCTTGCCCGACGATTACGATCAGTCCGGCGAGTCTGGCGAATGGCGTAGTGAA
>JABFSD010000015.1 GCA_013140935.1 Acidobacteriota bacterium | reverse complement strand
TGATTATTTTCGCCAACGTCCAGTTATTTCTTCGTCGTCTAGCTCCAGTTCCTAAGCCTACATTCAATTATACTAAGCCGCTGGAATCATTGGAGATAGAAGCACGAAAAGTTCCCGGATAGCCTCTGATAACTACTTTCGGTCACACACGAAAATTGCCGGTCATCTTGAATAAAAAAGCCCGACGGTAACTAACAACTTCGACTCGTTGCCGCCGGGCTTTTTAAGCTTGCTGGGTTGAGTTAGTCGCTTGCACGCACCCAACCATACGCTGCGTTTTCGCGTTGTCCGCCGTATTCGTGGTAAGCGATCTTGAGCTTATCCAGAGCATCTGCGGGGAGTGCGTTACGTTTGGCTTTCAGGTCAATGCCATAAACGCGCGCCGCGTTCTGTCCGAAAATTTTGGCCTTATCTTCTTTGGTGATTTTTTTGTAGCCGAATTTCTCGCACATTTCATCGGTGATCTGAAACCGCTTAAAGGCGTCAATCCCCCATTGCGGCGAGCCCCACCACAGGCAATCGGTTCCCCAAATGACGTGGTCTGAGCCGTAATGCTTGATGTTTTTGCCCATGCCGTGCATTGCCATTTCGGGGTGAATGATCGCCAGCGTGTTAAAGAAGCTGCCGATTTCGCAATAGACGTTTTTCATGCCGGGGTTGCGTTTCTTGATGTCCATCAAAATGTTGTGCCATGCAAAATCGCCCGTCGTCGGATCATATTTATTCTGTTGCACCCAATCTGCGCCTTCGCTGCTGCCGTGTTGAATGGCGGAGTGATAGACGATGAAGTTGAAATCGGGATTGCGCAACGCAGCCTTCTCGATGTCTTTAGGATTGGCGAGATGGCCGAGCGTACGCGATTGATAGGAATATCCTTTGTGAACGCTGATCGTTTTCATCCCGCGTTTGCGCGACTCCTCGATAAACCATTGCGCGTTGTCGTCGTCGCACTGAAAGCCGCCGCCCGATTGACCCGGATCGGTATGGCAATACCACTTCCACGATTTGATGTCATAAACCTTCAACTCGCGTTCCATCTGTTCGAGGCAGGCGGCTTTATCAATCGTGTTGTTGACCTTGTCCCAATAATGGTTGGGCGCGAGGTTTCCCTGATTCAAAGCGCGTTGCGAACCAGCTAGCGCGTTGATTTGTTTGCGGCCTTCGGCCATCACCCAACTCGGCAGCACGTTGCCGCGCACCGGCGTGCGCGCCGCGCCTTCGAGTACTTTGCCGTCTTTGTCGCGCAGTTGCTCTTTGCTCGGCACGCCCGAAATCACGACCATCGAAGTTTCACTGTCGAAAAACATTTCTTTGACGAAGTTCTTAAAGCCATAAGATTCGGCGTCGTTTTTGAGTTGGAAACCCATGTTCTTGACGAACTCAGCCGTGCGAAAACCGCCGATAGCTGCGCCGTTGGTGAAGTGCGCTTGTACGTCAATGATGAAGTATTCGTTCTTTGGCCACTTCTCATCCGTCGGCGCAGGCTCCCAGGTTTCGGCTTCGTTCACGTCCCAATAGTTTTTGCCGTAAGCCATATTCGACGCGAGAAAGCAGGTTGCCATCCCCATCGAAGAACGCATGAAATCGCGGCGTTCCATGCCCAGCTTTTTGGCGCGTTCGGTCGAGAGTTCGCCGATCAGATGTTCGACTTGTTTTTGTTTGGTCGTTTGCGGGCGCGGCGTGAACTCTTCGTTCGAGACGACCTGCGTCGGCATGGGTGAATCTACGTTTTTGCGTTTGTCGCGGTCAGCTTTGCGTATCCACATGTTCGATTCCTCAAAAAAGTCAGGCCGGTATGTGCGATTACTACCGGCCTGGCCTTGTTGTTTAGTTGGGTCTTAGTTGAATGGAATTTATTGTCCTGACGAAGATGATGATGCCGAAGCCGTCGTCGGTTTCGCCGCGTCGGCTTTCATAAACGTATACCAGCCGATCATCATTTCTTCCCACGTTTGATCGCCCCACACGACTTTCTTGGTCGGGTCGGGATTGAATTTGTTCTTGGTCGAGTTGTCGAAATAAGCCACACAATCGAGGCGCGTGCCTTTAGGTAACAGTATCGGTTTCGCCGGATAGTAATTGTGCTGCCAGTTGAAATCGTACTTCGGCACGTTTAACAGGATTTCGCTGCGTCCGTCAGGATAGGTCGCCGTATAAGTGAACGCTTTGCCGCGCACGTGCATGTGCGGCATGAACGACGTAATCAAGGTGTCGCTTTCCATGACTTTCGACGCTTTGACTTCGTGATTGCCTTCGCCCGCCGGAATGGCAAAGCGCGTATTCATCGCGTTGCCCGTCACGATTTCATGCTTCGCCGGTTCTTTGGCGAAGACGAAACCGATGCGCGTGCGGTCTTTGGCTGCTGTGCCGTTCGTCGTGTAATGCATCTGGAAAACGATGTTGCTGCCTTTCTTGATGAGCTTCGCCGTGCCGGGTTTATAGACAAAGCCCGGCGTATTCGGTGTGATTCCGCCAATGTGTACGCGGCCACCGTTGCTCAAGTCGCCTTCGCCGCCCCCCGAAGTCCTCTTGGCATTCGGGTCTTGCGAATAAGCAATGACGTGATGGACAACGGCGCGATTGCTCGGACGAATCTCGAAAGCCTGAATCCACTTGTCTTCGGTGAAATTCGTCGGCATCGTGAAATAGAGATAAGGCACGGTGCCTTCGGCGGGTACGCTGTATTCTTCCTGCATTTCCAGCACGACATCGGGCGTGCCAATCGTCCAGCCGCTGACATATTTCGGCGTCACGGGCATGTCTTTGTCTTCGCCTTTCGGCGCTCCGGCGGCGACCCAAGCGGTGATCGTGTCTTTCTCTTTTTGCGAGAGTGTAGGGTCATTCGCCCAATGGCCGTATTTCGGATCGGCGCTCCACGGCGGCATGGTTTGATCCATCACGCGCTCGCGGATCGAACGCGCCCACGGGCGTACTTCGCTGTAATTCATCAACGACATCGGAGCCATTTCTCCGGCGCGATGGCATTCGGTGCAGCTTTTGAAAAGAATCGGCGCTACGTCTTTCGTGTAAGTGACTTCAGCGGCGACGGTGTTTGCACGGAAGCTCAACCCAAACGCCAAAGCGAGTGCGGCGCAAGTTCCGGCGACCAGCAAGACAAGTTTTTTCATGGTGTTTTCTCCTTGATTCAATGCAACAGGCTAAAGCCCGTTCTACATTTCAGCGTTTCCCCAAGCGGGCTTGGGGGCGTAACAAGCTACCTAAAATGAGTTTGGAAATTTCATCGTTGATCTGTTCGGCGGTTAAACGTCCGTTGGGCTCGTACCAACGCGCAACCCAGAGAATCGTACCGAGCATGCTGAACGCGGCAACGGTTTCGTCTACGGGTCGCAATTTGTTCTCGGCATTCAACTGAATCAGCGTGTCGCGGATCAGATCAACATAAACGCGCTTGCGTTTGTCTACAGTGCGGCGATGTTCTTTGCTCAAGCCGCCGACTTCTTCGACGACGATGGTGACGGGGTTGTGTCCGTTGGGCGAAGCGCCGCTCGTGATGATGCGTACGTGATTGCGAATAATCGTGCGCAAGCGCGTCTCGGCATCCACGATGCCACGCGCGGGCGTGATGACGTAATCTTCCAGCCGATCCATGCCATAGCTCATCACGGCGAACAGCAATTCAGCCTTGCCGCCCGGCACGAAATGATAGATGGCCGCTTTGGTCACGCCGACCGCCTCGGCGACCGCGCTCATCGAAGTGCCGTCAAAACCCTTCTCACAAAAAAGCTCTGCCGCCGCGCGATAAATTTGCGCGAGCCGTTCGCTCTCAACGGATTCAAAAGTCTCTCTCAACGTCTGCATAATTTGATTTGCCAGGAGATGCTGACCGTAAAACGTCGGAATAAATCTTGACGCTTCGTGTCATTGGCGCGTAACATAACTAACCGGTCGGTAAGTTGGCAAGTAAAACCTGCCGATCATCCATAAAGAAATCATCACATTCCGAATTTAAGCAGCACCAGTTTTACCCTGTTCGTCAACGAACGGGCCGTCGTCTCACAAAATCAGGACGCCTTTGCATCACCGTGCGAGGGCGTTTTATCCATCAACTTACGAAGCAAACTTCGCAAAGGAGTTGCGTGATGAATTCAACCGCCAGTCCATTCACTTTCCGTTTGATTTGTCTTTTCTGTTTGTTGCTCAGTGGCGATCTGCTCGCTTTAGGGCAAAACGCGACGGGTTCGATCACCGGCACAATCACTGACCCAAATGGCGCAGTGGTCGCCAACGCTACGATCAGCGTAACCAACAAGGCTAATGGCGCGCAGCGGAAACTCACCGCTACGGATGAAGGCGCGTTCATCGCCGACAACCTGAATCCGGGTGAGTATGAAGTAAAAGTTGAAGCGCAAGGTTTCATCCCGCAATTGCAAGTGGCGGTGGTGACCGTGGGCATCACGACGACCAACAATTTTTCGCTCACCGTCGGTGCTGCCAGCCAAACCGTCGAAGTCGTAGGCGGCGGCGCAGCCATTCTCAACACTTCTGACTCAAGCCCTTCAGGTGTCATTTCGCAAAAACAAATCGAAAGCCTGCCGCTCAACGGACGCAGCTTCCTTTCTGTTGCTGCACTCGAACCCGGCGTGACAGTGAGTTATCAAGCTACGTCAGGCGTGCTGAACCAAAACGATTTCTTC
>JABFSD010000956.1 GCA_013140935.1 Acidobacteriota bacterium | reverse complement strand
TGCCTAACCGGCCCCGCGCAACGCAAACTCGAACTCAAATTCGCTAAAACCCAGACGCTTTCCAAAAACGATAAGCGAATGATCGGAGCCTTGCTTAACAAAGTAGGCTTCGAATCGCCCGCCAGCGAGATTTTCCTGGCCGGCAGCGGCATCACATTAGGACCGAATTGGCAGCCTGCGGAAAAATGGGCGGGGGAAACTTTCCGCTGGGTAACCAATGATGCGGAGATCGAATTAGCGGCCAGCGGGCAATTAAAATTGGAAATTGAGTCAGGCCCCGGACTCGATTCCCAACCCTTCGAATTACAAGTACTGGACTTGAAGGATAATCTTTTAACCCAGGCATTAGTGGAAGACCGTAATCCGATTTCGCTCGCACTGCCGAAAGGGTCAGAGCATCTTAAGTTACACGTCGCCAGTGAAAACAAGGTAGCGCCCGGTGAAACGCGCATACTTAATTTTCGCGTATTTCAGATATTTCTCTCCTGACCCCACGGCAGGCGGTTTGTTATCTCATCACTTGGTTGCATTCTTTAATTGTTGGAAAAGATGGTTATCTGGTTGGCTTCATATCCCCCGCTCTGGCAATACCTATACCAGAACTCTAATTACCCAGAATTTAGGGAGTCAGTTCAGATAGCCAATACGACGAGTCCGCTTTTCCTGAAATCGAGCAATTGCGTAGCGATGTTGGAACAGGGGGTGCAAAGAAATGTCTGATGAGTTACACGAAGTATTTTGGCAACACCAAGGCGATCTCATGAATAGTCTAGGATATTCAAAGTCAGGCGAGGCGGTATTTCCTATTACCGATTCGCGTTCCACACCGCAAAAGAACGTCAACCCAGTGAGTGCCCAGGTTGAAAGCGTGGCGACGGTTTCCGGCGTTCAGCCCTCTTTACCTGTCATTCCAAGCATAAACCAAGGAGAGTTACAACTTTTCCACGATTATTCTGGTATTGACATGCTGTCACAATTACCTGAAGTCGCGGGGTTTTATGCGCTGCTGAATCGTATGCGTACCGCCGTTCGTGAAAAAGACTTGGCTTGGGTGGATTACGAAGAATTGGTACTCTACGCTTCGGTGTGTTTTTGGATGATCAGAAAGCTGGAATATGGGTTTGCGGCGCGGGCGTTCACGCAAATTCAGAAAGGTAACGCTCCGCTAAAAGTGCTGGATGTCGGATGCGGTGTCGTTCCGCTATGTAACTGGATGGCGCAACAGAGCCATCAGGTAACGGCGATTGATCCGGTTCAGGCGCATATGGAATTCGCCCAGCGACATCTGAACGATTTTTACGGAACTGAAATTACGTATGACACGATCAGGAGCGAGCAGCTTCCTTATCCAGATACCTCATTCGATGTCGTTACCTGCATTTCCGTCCTGGAGCATATCCCCCCCGGCAATGACGCCCTGGCATTATTGGAAATCGCGCGCGTATTGAAACCCGACGGGCATTTGATTTTGACTTTTGATGTTTCTCCTGAAACCCCTTTATTGGCAGGAGAGAAGGCTTTAGAAACCAACCAACGAAGATTTCGTTATCCTTTTACACAAGCGGCCGCCCAGCAGTTATTCGAGCGGCTGCACTCGCTTTTTAACTTTGTGCCCCAAACCATAACAGACTCGCTCAATTCGCTCACCTGGGAGCATGTGCATCAATTTTGGAGCCGCACACGACACCACGATGGGCGAACCGAGCCATTACGCGAATATCTCGCCGCAGGAATCGTTATGCAAAGGACACACGTTAAAACTTCCGAGTCGCCCGCCGCCGTTGCCACGGCGCTCCTACACGGACAGGCCGCTATTGAACAGCAGTCGGATTTCTTCGAACACCACGCCGGCGTGCGTTTGCAAGTGATTAATCAACTAGCAGAAGAAACCGCCCGGTTACAGCGCGCGCTCTCAGAGGAAAAAGACCGCCCTGTAACGACCGCACTCGACGAAAGTGGGAAGACAAAACCGACCGGTTTGCCGGAAAACGCTCTGGCTGAGCTGATTATAGAGACCAGAAACAATCGCAAGCAATTTGAAAAGCTGCTAGCCGTGCGCCAGACAACCGAAGCTAAAATTGAACAATATAATGATGAAAAGAAAGCCCTGGAGGCCGAGGCTAACGTTGCGCAGTTAAAGCTGGCTGAAACTCAAGCCGCTTTAACGGCTAATAATCAATATATAGAGCGCTTGCAACACGAAATTTCAATCGAGCGACAAAGGTCGGCAATCCAAGGAAAAGAATGGGCGCAACAAATGCGCGCGCATCAGGAAACTTTAGCAACCTTGCAACAAGAGAATCAGACCATTCACTTGGCGCTCGCCGGCAAAGAAGCCGCTTTTACTGAAACCCGCAACCGGCTTGCATATTTGCAAAAAGAAATTGAAGAGGCCAAACAAGCTGCCGCCGCGCGTGAAACAGCGAGCCAGCATCTTGTTACTAAGCTAAACCAGCAAGTTCACGACTTGCGGAAGGAGACAGGGAAACTCAACCAAGAATTGGCGAAATCCCAGGCGGCAACGAATACCGCGCATTCGCTGAGCGAGGCTTTTCAACGCACGATTCAAGAACAAGCGCGAACGTTTGAGATGCAACAAGAAGCTCACAGTCGGGCCTTTGAAAATATGAACCTGATTGCTGACGCTCGCTTGCGCGTCATCGAAGAACAACAAGCCGCGCTTCAGGCTTACCGGCGTTGGAGCCTCAAGGGGCGCGTCAAGAATTTTCTCGCCCCGCAACTGGGCGTGCTTTATCAGCATCCGCCGCAACCAATGGAGATTCCGGCCAAGTATTTGAAAACGTCACCGCCGCGTAAGGCTCCTTCTATTTCGATAGTTACGCCCAGTTATAACCAGGGTGGTTTCATCGAACGCACGATTCAAAGCGTACTCTCACAGGAATACCCCGACTTGGAATACATCATTCAAGACGGCGCGTCCAAAGATGAGACCATGCAAGTAGTAGAGAAATACGCGGGGCAGTTAAAACATTATGAATCGGTGCGCGACAACGGCCAGACGCACGCTCTCAATCTGGGATTTCGTCATGCCGAGGGCGAAATTATGGCTTATTTGAACTCTGACGATTTATTGCTGCCGGGCGCGTTAAATTACGTGGGCGATTATTTCGCCAAACATCCCAACGTTGACGTTGTTTATGGTCATCGCATCATCGTGGATGAATATGATCAGGAAGTGGGACGCTGGGTTATGCCCCCCCACGATAACAAGGCGCTGTCGTGGGCTGATTACATTCCCCAGGAAACACTTTTCTGGCGGCGTAGTGCCTGGGAAAAAGCGGGCGGAACCATGGATGAGAGTTTTCGTTTCGCCATGGATTGGGATTTATTACTTCGCTTGCGCGACGCGGGCGTGCGTATGCGCAGGCTTCCGCGCTTTCTCGGCGCGTTCAGAATTCACCCGCATCAAAAGACCTCAGCGCAAATTTCCGACATCGGAAATCAGGAAATGACGCGCTTGCGTGAACGATGCGCCGGCCGCGCGGTTTCGCCTGACGAAATCAGAAGCCAGCTTCGGCCCTACCTGATTAAACATATTTTGGTTCGCAGACTGCGCCTTGACAATTTTCTATAACCCTATCGTCAAGTCTTCATGGTGGAATTTCAACGAATTGCTTTGGCTAAGTAATGATTGCTTTCTCTTTATCAGCATTTTTGTTTGTTTTTTGGGGATTTATCGGACTCCCTGTGTTAAGAGTGTTTTATACACAGCGCAACCTGCTCCAGAATCTTCTGCTTGCTCCTGCCATGGGCGTCGCCACCTTGTTATTGCCCATTTTTTGGCTAAATCATGCTGGCCTGCCGATTGGCAAGTTCGCCATCCCTTTAACCGTCGGCATTTGCCTGATGCAGGGTGCCGTCTGGGTATGGTTACGACCAATTGTCCCGCTAAAAAAGTATCTTCCTTTCCTGGGGATTTTATTGCTGGCGCTCTTCCTGACGGGCAGGCCGATGCTGCTTTATGGGTTTGATTGGGCAAGTTATTGCAATGGCGACATGGCCACCTATGTGCTTAGCGCTGACAGATTATTGAATCACGGTTTTTTTGATTCCCCTGACGCGGAAACACTAGCTAGCGGACGTGAATATAGTCTCGGCTTATGGTTTTTAAGCGTGGTAGCCGGGCATCGTTCAGGAACTGAAATGATTATTGCCTGGGCAGTTAAGTTAACCGGAATTAGCGGCCCTAACATTTACATGCCTTTGCTCCTGTCTCTGCATCTCGTAATGATCAGCGCCGCTGCTGGATTAGTGCTGCAAGGTCGTCGGTTTAGACTAGCGTCTTTGCTTACTGTTTTTTTACTTGGCATTTCTGCGCTTGCCACATTAGGGACGACCTATCAGCTAATGCCACAAGTTATAGGAATTAGCTTTTTAAGTTGTTGCACGGCTTTGCTGCTTCGGCCGTTTAACGAGTTGCGTCGCCGAAATTTAATCAAACATGGCGTGGTAGCAGGATTTATGATTGCAGCGCTATTTACTGTGTATCCTGAGGTTTCGCCTTTTCTTTTTCTAGCGTACGGAATTTATGTGGTGGCTCGCTTTTTGCAAAAAAATTCGCAAAGAAAGCTGATTGCCAAAAGCTATTTTTCCAGTGGAGCGACTGCCCTTTCAGCTTGGCTAATTTTATTAAATAATTACTGGTT